>NZ_AQHJ01000027.1:0-300000 GCF_014925405.1 Pseudoalteromonas ulvae UL12 | reverse complement strand
GGTTGCTTATTTAACCAATCAGGCATGGTTTGCGGGCTCTCCCTTTTATGTTGATGAGCGAGTGTTGATCCCTCGTTCTCCTTTTGCGGAGCTAATCGAAAAGCGCTTTTCGCCATGGTTAGCGCAAGAGCAAGATGTGCACCGCATTTTGGATATGTGCACAGGCTCTGCGTGTATTGCGATTGCGTTAGCAGAAAAGTTCGATGAGGCGCAGGTTGATGCTGTTGATATTTCAACTGATGCACTGGATGTTGCTGATATTAATATTAGCGATTACCAACTTGAAGATCGTGTTTTCCCTATTCAATCAGATGTGTTCAGTGGGGTTGAAGGGCAAAAGTACGATTTAATTATTGCCAATCCGCCGTATGTTGATGCTGAAGATATGGCTGACTTACCCAGTGAGTTTCATCATGAGCCAGAGTTGGGACTGGCATCAGGCTTTGATGGTCTAGATGTGACCCGTAAGATTTTAGCAGGTGCAGCAGAGCATCTAACTGATAACGGATTGTTATTTGTTGAAGTAGGGAATTCTATGGTACACATGGAAGAAATTTATCCCAATGCTGAATTTGAATGGATTGATTTTGATAAAGGCGGTTTAGGCGTATTTGTGATTTCTAAACAAGCGCTTGTTCGCAGCATCGAAGATTAATCGATGTAGCAAAAGAGAGATTTTTCGTCCCCTTGCTTCAAACAAGGTGGGTTTCTGGTAATGACATTTTTTGGAATGAGGTAAAAAATGGCAGGTAATAGTATAGGGCAGCTGTTTCGCGTCAGCACCTTTGGTGAAAGCCATGGGGTTGCTTTGGGCGGAGTCGTCGATGGGTGTCCTGCTGGGCTTGAGATAACTGAAGCCGATTTACAAGTCGATCTTGATCGACGTAAACCGGGGCAAAGTCGTTATACCACCCAGCGCCGTGAGGCCGATCAAATCAAGCTGTTGTCGGGTGTATTTGAAGGTAAAACCACAGGGACCAGTATTGGTTTATTGATTGAAAATACTGATCAGCGCTCTCAAGATTACGGCAAAATTAAAGACGTATTTCGACCTGGCCATGGTGATTACAGTTATTGGCATAAATATGGGATCCGAGATTATCGTGGTGGAGGTCGTTCGTCGGCCAGAGAAACCGCAATTCGGGTGGCCGCAGGGGCCATTGCTAAAAAATATTTAAAGCAGTTTCATGGTGTTGAAGTTAAAGCTTGTTTAAGTCAACTCGGCCCGATAAAGGCTGAAGAGTTTAATTGGTCTGAAGTTGAAAACAACTTATTTTTCTTCCCTGATCCGAGCAAAATTGATGCTTTAGATGAGTACATGCGTGACCTTAAAAAGTCCGGTGATTCGATTGGTGCAAAAGTAATGGTCGTTGCCACCGGTGTCCCAGTTGGGCTAGGTGAGCCTGTGTTTGATCGCCTTGACGCGGAAATTGCCCATTCTTTGATGAGTATTAATGCTGTCAAAGGCGTTGAGATTGGAGATGGTTTTGCCGTGGTTGAGCAAAAAGGTTCTGAACACCGCGATGAACTCACCCCACAAGGTTTTACCTCTAATCATGCTGGTGGCACCTTGGCGGGTATTTCAACCGGCCAAGATATTATTGCGTCTATTGCCCTTAAACCAACCTCGAGCATTACGATTACCGGTAACAGCATTAATACCAGTAATGAATCAGTGGAAATGATCACTAAAGGCCGCCACGATCCTTGCGTAGGGATCCGGGCAATTCCGATAGCCGAAGCGATGTTGGCAATCACATTAATGGATCATTTACTGCGTCAACGTGGCCAAAATCCGCATGTGAATTTAGCTCATGGCCCGATCCCTGGTTCGGTCGGTTAATATCGTTTATTGAGTAAAAAAGCGTTCAGTGAACGCTTTTTTTTATGTCGATTATTCAGTGTGTTGAAACGCTGCACTGAGCTGCTGTGCTAATTGAGGGGTCATCGGATTGTGAGAAAACTGATTGGTTGCAAGCACAATCGTGATGGCCGGTAATATGGGTAAATAGGGTGCAGAAATAGCAACAAGCTGTTGCATATTGCTGATTTGGGCCATTGCACCAATGGCTAACCCTTGTGCGACGAGGCCATTTAAAGCCACTGCACTGCCGCAATGTGCAATGACTTCAAAAGGTTGATTGAGTTTAATCAGCCCTTCAATGGCTGTTTGATGAAATTTGCAATCACGTTGAAAGACCACGATAGGCAGCGCTTGCTGCTGATCAACTTCAAAATCAACATGTTTAAACCATGCGCCTTGGCTGCTCTGTAAAAAGTGGCCTTCTTCAGAGCCTGGAGATCGGGTTAAAATTGCAGCATCGAGTTGACCACAATCGAGTTGGTGGCGGATCAAAGAACTTGAAGCGCAACTTACTTGAAGATCAAGGGGGTTGATGTGTTGGCGTAATAAGTCGACCAATTTGGGTAAAATAGTCTGCGCATAGTCATCAGGGCACCCCAAACGTAACACGGTATTGTGTTGATTACTTTTTAGCTCCTTTAGCGTTTTATCATGTAATTGCACTAATGCATGGGCTTGGCGGGCTAAAGCTAAACCTGCTTGTGTGAGTGTTAAGTCACGGCCTTGTTTGACGAATAAGCGCTGGCCTACGTCAGATTCAAGCTTTTTCATCTGCATACTCACAGCTGATTGACTGCGATGCACTTGCAAGGCTGCACGAGTAAAGCTGCCCGTTTCGACAAATGCAAGTAAGCTGCGTAGTGCTTCTAAATCCATATTGCCCTTTAACCTATTCGAATATCGAATGGGTGTTATAAAAATTATCAGTTAGTTATAAGGATAAAAATGCCTTATTTTATCTGAGTAATCAATCAAAGGAATCGATAATGCAATTGTATATAGGTAATAAAAACTATTCGAGCTGGTCACTTCGAGCCTGGTTAATGTTAGCAAAATCAGGTATCTCATTTGAAGAAACCCAACTTGAACTTGATACTGAACACTTTTATCAGGCGCTTAAGCAAGTCACTCCGACATTAAAAGTACCGACTTTAGTGGATGGCGATGTAACGGTCTGGGATTCGTTGGCTATTTGTGAATATATCAACGAAACGTATTTAAATGGCAGTGGTTGGCCGCAAGAACCCGCTCAGCGAGCTAAAGCGAGAGCTTTAGCGTGTGAAATGCACTCTGGTTTTATGGCATTACGAAATGAAATGCCTATGAACATTCGCGCTAAACGTATGGTTGAGTTATCCAGCACAGCCAAAAAAGACATCGCACGGATTGACGATATTTTTAGTCAATGTATGCAAGCCACTCAAAGCACAGATAAAGGGAGCTGGTTATTTGGCCAATGGTCCATTACAGACATGATGTTTGCGCCGGTCGTGATGCGCTTAATCACCTACGCAATTGAAATGTCAGCGCCCAGTCAAGCGTACATGAAGCATGTACTTGCTTGCCCAGATTTAAACCGTTGGATAGACGCCGCTTTACAAGAAACACAAATTGTTGCTATCGATGAAGCTGGGGTCGAAATCTAAACTTGGCTGCGGTCACTCAATTCACTGTGTGTTTAGCATAAGCTATTCACACAGTGCTTTTACTTTAAGCGCAAAAATCCGTACAATCGGCTCACTTAAATTTGCCACCCTCACTAAAGCAGCGCCGTAAAGCTATTGTATGCATCACATCACTGATTTAATGTCTCTTTTTGACGAGACTTTTTTTGCCAGCCATCAAACTCGGCTCATAAAAGGGCAAGACGAACCGATTTATTTGCCCGCTGATCAAAGCTGCTCATTTCATCAAATTGTGTTTGCTCATGGTTATTTTGCGTCAGCCTTACATGAGATTGCGCACTGGCTGGTGGCGGGAGAGCAACGTCGGTTGCAGGAAGATTATGGTTACTGGTATTGTCCGGATGGCCGCGATGAACAGCAGCAAGTTGCATTTCAAACTGTTGAAGTCAAACCGCAAGCGATAGAATGGCTATTGTGTGCAGCTGCAGGATTTAAATTCAATGTTTCCTGTGACAACTTAAATGGTGTTCAGCCCTGTCGCGTCAGTTTTCAGCGAGAAGTATATCAACGTGTTATGTATTTATTACAGCAGGGTCTCAACGCACGTACTGAGGCTTTTTTGCGTGTGTTAGCACACTTTTATGGTACCCCTTGGCCGATGAAAGTCAGCCAGTTTACTTGGCACGATGATTTGACGATTCAACCACAAGAAGCATGTCATGAAATTTAAATTAGGTTTGATTATTAACCCTGTCGCGGGTTTAGGTGGTTCGGTTGCTCTCAAAGGGAGCGATGGTGCCCAAACGGCTGCACAAGCCATTGCGTTAGGTGCTGAGCCAAAAGCTAATATTCGTACAAAAGCAGCGCTTGAGCAATTAATCCCTTATCAGTCACAGATTGAAGTGCTAACGGTAAGTGGCGAGATGGGGGAGCGTTTAGCAACTGAGCTAGGGTTTAGCTGCCAAGTGATTTATCAAGCGGGCACGCCAACCTGCCCCGATGATACTGAGCAAGCCGCGCAGATCCTTAAAGCGCAAGGCGTTGACTTATTACTGTTTGCAGGAGGCGATGGTACAGCGCGTAATATTTGCCATATTATCGACGATACCTTGCCAGTACTGGGTATTCCTGCAGGCTGCAAAATTCATTCGGGTGTGTATGCAATTACCCCAAAAGCGGCAGGGCGCGTGGTCGAACTGTTAGTCAAAGGCGAGCTGGTAACACTTGGCGAAGCGGATGTGATGGACATTGATGAAGAAGCGTTTCGGGCCGGTACCGTTAAAGCGAAACGTTATGGTGAAATGAAAGTGCCGACAGAGCTTCGTTATGTGCAAGCGGTAAAAAATGGCGGTAAGGAAACGGATGAATTAGTGCTCGCAGATATTGCGGCGTATGTTGTCTCAGAAATGGATGAAGACTGGCAATACATTATGGGCTCAGGTTCGACCGTCGGCGCTATTATGGCCGAAATGGGCTTAGAGAATACCTTGCTAGGCGTTGACTTAGTCGACGATCAGCAGTTGATAGCCAGTGATTTAACTGCTCAACAACTCCTTGATTATGTTGCCAACAAACCGACAAAATTAGTCATCACTTTGATTGGTGGGCAAGGGCACATTTTTGGCCGTGGCAATCAGCAGCTTAGTCCTGCACTCATCCAAGCCATCGGCAGAGACAATATCATCGTCGTGGCTACAAAAACTAAATTACAGGCACTAAACGGTCGCCCTCTGATTGCCGATACCGGTGACAGTGAGCTTGACGATGCGCTTAGTGGCTACATGAATGTAACAACCGGATTTAATGACCACGTGTTGTATCGCGTGGGGCACATTGAGGAAAACAAATGACGTATTTAGAGTATGTAGAACAAGCGCAACATTTTTTTGACCAGTTGGTTGAAAAAGCCAATGATGATGAATTGTTTGCCGGGGGGTATTTACGTGGCCACTTTGATTTAGCGGTTGGATATGCGCAAGTTGAAGAGCTAGCCCTAAGTGCTGACGAACTCAATGAGAAAGTAGAAAAAAGCTTAGTCAAAGCCTACCGTGACGGTGAATTAACCGACGAAGACAAAGTGCACGTTGTGACAATTTGGGAGCAAGTTAAAGCGCTCGCAGAATAGTCCATCCGACAGAAGTAGGCTTTGGCCTGCTTCTGGCTTGATTTCTCCCTTTCTTTGCGAATAAAAAATAATACAAGCTATTGATAAATAGTCTCTAAAAATTAATTTTTGATTTTCAGATAAAAGCATTGCTGTTACTCTGATATTCCATAATAATTGCTCGCTTTTTGACTAAGCAACACTGTTAGCACAGTGTTAACGTATTTTTGGAGTATTAGAATGAGTGACTTAATAGGCATTGGCATCTTAATTATCTTTGGGGCATTATTCGCCATGTCCGAAATTTCGATTGCTGCAGCTCGAAAAATTAAGTTGCGTGTAATGGCGGATGAAGGCAACCGCAAAGCGCAAGCGGTAATGACCTTGCAAGAACAGCCTGGTAGTTTTTTTGCCATGATCCAAATAGCGCTCAATGCGATAGCTATTTTAGGCGGTATCATTGGTGAGCAAACACTCACTCCTTATATTTCTGAATTAGTCAGTCTTATTTATGTGGGCCCTTTAGCCGATCAAATTAGCTTTTTCTTGTCGTTTTTGGTGATCACTTCTTTATTCATTTTATTCGCAGATTTACTCCCTAAACGTATCGCGATGATTATGCCTGAAGTGGTGGCAGCGAAAGTAGTGACGTTAATGAATGGGATTACTTTTGCCTTAACGCCACTTGTTATGACCTTTAATGGCATCAGTAACCTTATTTTACGCATTTTTAAACTGCCGACGGAACGTGAAGAAATTGTCACCACCGAAGACATTGTCGCAATGATGGAAGCGGGAGCACAAGATGGCTCATTACAACAACAAGAATACCATTTAATTGGCAATGTATTTGAACTTGAAGGGCGGACTTTACCCACCGCAATGACTACGCGCGAATCTATTGTCTATTTTGACATAAATGACTCCAGCGAAACCATTAGTGCCAAGATTTTAGAACACCCACATAACCACTTTTTAGTCTGTGATGGGCATTTAGACCGATTAATTGGCTCAATTGAGTCAAAAGAAATTTTACGTCAATTGCTCAAAGGTGAAACTGCGCATTTAGACGATAAGATGATCAACCGTGATGTTTTTTATTTACCCGAGACACTGACGCTGTCAGAAGCGCTTAATGCATTTAAGTCTGCGGCACAGCCTTTTGCAATTGTGGTTAATGAATACGCATTAGTGGTGGGAATGGTGACGGTCAAAGATTTGATGAGCAGTTTTATGGGGAATTTGGTCACGTTTCATGGCGAAGAGCAAATCGTGCAACGGGATGCTAATTCGTGGTTGGTCGATGGTGTTACACCAATTGTTGATCTGATGAAACTGCTCGAAATTAACGAATTTCCTGATGATAATCAATACGAAACATTAGCTGGATTTTTAATTTATATGATGAAGCGCATTCCCAAACGTGCCGATTATGTCATTCATGCAGGATTTAAGTTTGAGGCTATTGACATTGATGGGATCCGCGTTGAGCAGCTATTAGTGACTCGGGTCTCGGAGATTAAAAACACTGGTGACTCATCAGATGATTAGCAAGCAATTTGGCGATGTAATTTACTGACATTGAGCGCAAATTTTATCTAAATAAGTCTATACTCGATAGATACAAAGGAGGTGGAGTATGGACATGTCTTTGCTTCAGGCGTTTGAACATCGTGACTATTATACGATGAGAGGCGTGTATCAAGACTTTTTAGAGTTAGTTGTCAATTTTGCTGACAGTGAAATTGGCTACTTTCATTTATATGAAGAAGCGAGTGAAACCTTAAGTTTAACAGTGTGGTCAAAATCTGTTTTGAGTTATTGCACCGCAACGATAGAAAGTCATTATCCGCTTAGTGAGGCAGGAATTTGGGCAGATGCGATTCGTGAGCGCCATTGGGTGGTGCATAATCAATACACTACGAGCCAAGGCGCACAAGGTTTGCCTGAAGGGCATTTTAAGCTACTTAATCATTTAGCTTTTCCATTATTTATCGCTGATAAAATTGTTGCTGTGATTGGTGTTGGCAATAAAAGCACTGATTATCAAGATGACGATATTCGTAACACGAGCCACTTTATTGATACGATTTGGCAAAAAGTCGGTCATAAAGTGAATCGAATTAAAGTTCGTGAGCAATTAATCGAAGCGGAATTTTTACAGCAAGGTCCACAGCAGATTCTGCTGGAAATGCTAAAAGCAATCTCCCATACCTTAGAGCTTCGTGATCCTTACACTGCCGACCACCAAAAACATGTTGCTTATATTTGCACTGATATAGGTAAAGAACTGCAGCTCGAAGAAAAAGTCTGTTTGGGCTTATACGTAGGGGCGTTGATCCATGATATCGGTAAAATGCTGATCCCAAGTTCTATATTAACCAAACCGGGTGCATTATTTGCTGAAGAGCTACTGCTTTTAAAAGCACACCCAAGACATGGCTTAGAAATATTTCGTGATACTCATTTTCCTTGGCCAATTAAAGACATGATAGGTCAACACCATGAGCGGCTTGATGGCAGTGGATACCCTAATGGGCTAACCGAACATGAAATTTGCTTAGAAGCGAAAATTATCGCGGTGGCTGATACGTTTGATGCGATGAGCAACGATCGTCCTTATCGCGTTGCACCCGGAAAGAAAAAAGCCATCGAGGTCCTCATGCAAGGGCGAGGTATTGTGTATGACCATTATGTAGTTGATGCATTTATGAGGTGTTATGAACGCGACCCCACGTTTGCCGGTTGTTATGGTTAGTGTGATGAAAAAAAAACCAGTCTTTCGACTGGTTTTTTATTAGTTTTTACGAGGGTGTTTTTGGCCTCGTTTTTCGGCACTGCGTGGGCGGCCTGTTTCTCTAGGCTTTTCAAATGCTTGATTTGATGCTTGATCTTTATGAAGCTGCATATTCATTGGGCGCTTACAAATAAAGACTTTTTGGAAGTGTTTAAGCGTATCTTGTGGCATATTCAGTGGTAACTGAACAGTACTGTGATCATCAAATAAACGAATGTCGCCAATGAACTTGCTTGGAATATCCGCTTCATTGGCGATGGCACCAACGATATTTTTCACTTGTACGCCGTGCTCACGACCCACTTCAATACGATATGTATCCATCGGTCCGTTATCGCTGTTACGACGCTCACGAGGTTTGTCACTGCGCTCAGCTCTAGGGCTACGCTCGTCACGACGACCGCGGCCTTCACGCTCTTGACGTGAATTTCTATCACGAGATTTATTATCACGATCATTTCGTGCTTCGCGGTGAATTGGCACTTCTTTTACTTTAATCGGCGCGTGTTGTTGAGCAAGAAACAATAGAGCACCAGCTAAGTCATTGCCTTCAAGGCCTAGTTGCTCAGATAATTTCTCTGCTAATTCGTTGTAATACAGAATATCTTTTTGCTCAGCACTGGCTGCTACTTTTACAGCCAATTGTTCAATGCGTTTTTGCTCAACAAGCTCCGTACTAGGCATGCCGACTTGTGTAATGTTTGATTTAGTATGACGAACAATATTTTTAAGTAAGTAACGCTCGTTGTGTTTTACAAACAAAATCGCTTTACCAGTGCGCCCAGCACGACCGGTACGGCCAATACGGTGTACATATGCTTCTGAATCTTGTGGAATATCATAGTTAATGACTAACGATAAGCGCTCTACATCCAGACCACGTGCAGCAACATCGGTCGCAATCACTATATCCAGTAAGCCATTTTTGAGTCGCTCAACCGTACGCTCACGTGCTTGCTGGTTCATATCACCATTTAGAGGGGCTGCAGAAAAACCAGCTTGCTCGAGTAATTCAGCAATTTGCACTGTGTCATTTCGGGTGCGAACAAATACAATGGCACCATCATATGTTTCAGCTTGTAAGAAACGAATAATGGCGTTGTTTTTATGTGTATTAGCTTGCCAATAGACTTGCTCAACGCTTTCTACAGTACTGTTTCGAGGTGAGATTCTAACGTGCTCAGCATTTTCTAAGTAGGTGCTGCAAATACTTTGAATTTGCTGTGGCATGGTGGCTGAGAATAAACACGTTTGTTTATTTTTAGGTGTTTTAGCCATGATGGTTTCAACATCATCTATGAACCCCATACGCAGCATTTCATCCGCTTCATCAAGTACAAGGGCCTTAAGGGTATCAAATTTGATTGTACCGCGATTAAGGTGATCGATTAATCGACCTGGTGTGGCAACAATCACTTGTGGGCCTCTGCGTAGACCACTTAATTGAACGTTATAGCTTTGGCCACCGTACAGAGCTAATACGTTAACACCAGATACAAACTGGGCGTATTGTTCAAACGCTTCTGCAACTTGAATTGCGAGCTCACGGGTAGGCGCTAACACTAATACTTGTGGGTGCTTGATACTGGCATCAATATTGTTCAGTAAAGGTAATGCAAATGCGGCTGTTTTACCTGTACCTGTTTGGGCGAGTCCGAGTACATCCTTTCCATCTAGTAACATAGGAATACATTGGGCTTGGATTTCTGAAGGGGTAACGTAGCCTAATTTCTCGACAGATTTTAAGATTTCAGAAGAAAGGTTTAAGGATGAAAAAGTGACTGGTTCGGACATTAATGCGCCTCACAAATTGAAAGAGGCGCGTAGTATACAGGAAATAGCGAGTAAGTGCTTGTTTAATTCACCAACAATAAGTCGCAAGCACCCGTTTTTACTGATAAAGGCTTAAATTTTGTTTCGCATAGGCTTCAAAGTCAGTAAAGCCGCCAATGTGCTTTTGGTCTAAAAATATTTGCGGTACGGTTTCGACAGGGACACCCGCAGATTTTTCTAAGTCTGCTTTAGAAATACCTTCTTTAATAATATCAACATACTTAAACGAAAAATCATCACGTTCTTCAGTTAATTTTGTTGCTAACTCTTTTGCACGAACACAATAGGGGCAGCCATCACGGCCAAAAATTACTGTAAACATTATCACCTCGGTTATTTGTTTTGATGTGGCTAGTATTACGGAACTTTCGCACAAAATACACTCAATAAAATCGATAGTCTCTTTCGTAAAAATTGATTGAGGTAGTTAATTTGTACAGCAATATCGATTATTCATCTTCAGGAATGGGGAAATTAAGCGTAAATGTCGTGCCTACGCCAACAGTGGAGTCGATATGAATGTCGACATGATGGGATTGTAAAATAGCAAAACTGACGGATAATCCAAGCCCAGTACCGACATTTTCGGGTTTGGTGGTAAAAAATGGATTGAAGACTTGGCGCTGCGTGGCTTCATCCATGCCGCACCCTGTATCAGTAATCGTGATGCAATGATAACCTTGCTCGGTCTTGGCTGCGATTGTGAGTTCACCACCATCGGGCATTGCTTGTGCGGCGTTAACAAAAAAATTGACAAAGACTTGTTGTAATTTCCCATAAAATCCCTGAATTATCAGCGGTTGATCATCTGGGATCAGCATGTTGACGGTGTGGCCATATTTTAGTGAGTTCCACACCACTTTGAGTGAATCTTGAATACATTGTGTTAATGAGATCTGTTGGGCCGCAGAGCCATCGTCGGCACGGGAGAACGATTTTAGGCTATCGACGATTTCTTTGACTCGTAAAACCCCTTCAAGGGTTGTTGGCACGAGTTGTTGAAAGTCTTGTTCTACAAAATCAAAATCAGCGCATGATTTGATATTTTTGAGTTGTAGTTTTTGCTCATCACTGAGCATTTCTTCGACCTGCTTTAACAGATCGCTATATTCGCCAACATAATCCAGTAAGGTTTCTAAATTACTATTAATGTAGGCGAGTGGATTATTAATTTCATGGGCGACCCCGGCAGCCAACTGACCTAGCGAGGCCATTTTTTCACTTTGTAATAATTGCTTTTGCGTTTTTTGTAATTCGTTATAGGTCGCTTTGAGTTTGACATAATTACGATGTAATTTTTCTTCGGTTTTGCGTCTAAAAATCGCAGACGTTAACTGCTTAATTGCAGTATTAATTGTCTGCAAAAATTCATTGGAATTCTCATTATGATCCAGTGCAATTGCGATGAGACCTGATTCGGTTGTTGACAGTGGATACACCACACTCAATAGCTCTTTGCTCTGGGGTAATGACTTGATGGTATAAAACAAACTGCGATCATATTGACATAGCTGCCATTCATCATGACTTGACTGTTTGAGTTTTGCAATATGGGTTAAGAATTCTTCATCGGTAGCAAAGGGCTGCCACGGTTGAGAGCGTAATTTAATATTGATCAGAGATTGCTCTGGGTGAGGGTGATGATACTTAATATTAAAAGCAAACTGGTAATCAACCAGCATTAATACATGTTCGATGAAGGCGGTAATTAATTCATCCAGCGATTTCTCAGATAAAATATCGGAAGTCAAATAAGAAAGAAATTGGAGATGCACTTGTTTACTTGAGGCTTGTTCATACGCTTCGAGAAGTAATACTTTTGATTCATAGGCACGGTGACTAAATTCTTCAAGCTGCAATTCGACTTGCATGCGAGCACGCTTTTCGCGTAACAGCGCTTTTTCAGTGGCAATGAGTTGCGTTTGTAAATCGTCGGTCATTTGAAATAGACCATAATTTTAAACTTTTCAGGGCTTTCGCTAGGGGTAATCGTGATGGTCGTGGTCTCATTAAAATGTGATGATGCCCCTTCAATTAACCCTTGAGCCAAATAGCCCATGCCTCGTGAAGACAGGTAATCTAAGCATACCGTTTTTTCATCAAGCTGTGTGCAATGCAGTGAGGGGGTTTGCGCTTCAGGGTCAAGTTTTTTTACCTCAACATGGATCACCGTATCAATTGAAAATAAAAACTCTTTAAGATTATCAATAAGCTTCACTTCTGCAGGGCTTTTAGCAAGTAAAATAGGAAACAGCCAACGGCCAAATTCAAGTTGCATCTCCACAGAATCGCGTTGACAGTGAGTACAGGCGGAAACAAACAACGCCATAAACTCGTTGTCAGGGTAGGTCATAGTGCCGACGTAGCAACCATCCTCATCAAGTGCTGTGTCATCTAGGATGTTTTGCCATGCGATTAGGCCAAAGCTATCGCTTATAAAATCTGCAAAGTTGGTAAAAATAATCCCTTTCATACTGAGGCTCCTAAATGAGTGAGTTGTTGAGATAGTATCTCGTTCTCTGCTCTGAGTTGGTTGAACTCAATTAACAGAGCGACAATATTTTTTAGTTCAAAATTATCCCAAGGTTTAGCCAAAATAATTTTTGCGACATCGTCGTTGATGGCTCGCTGACACTGTTCCATATCGGCATATCCAGATAGCAGAACGCGGCCCATGTTTGGATAGCGGTCACGAATTTGAGTCAGTAACTCTATCCCATCTATTATTGGCATTCTGATATCAGAGATAATCAGATCAATCGAATGCTCATTTAAAATCGATAATGCTTCGCTGGCGCTATTGGCTGTCGTTATCTGGTACTGCTTGCGCAGTATTCGAGTTAAGGCATTGAGCACTTCGGGCTCATCATCGACTAATAAAATATGTGCCATCAGACACCTCCTTATTCTAGAATAGAATATATCTAAAAAAGTGCTTAATTTGTAATGCCTTGCTGAATGTTCGGTACCAGCAAATACTTAAAATCATGCAGTAGGTTTTTCACATTTCGCTTGTGGGGATGCAGACTTAATGCAATCAAGGCATGCTTGAGCGCGTTTAGCCTGTCTCCCGATTCGCGATAATACTCGCCATAAAATTCAATTAACAATGCCTTAGCCCGTTTGCGAGTTAGCGGTAGGATGTCTGGATGATGGCCGATACGCTCGATTATTTCGGCCATGGCCTCTAAACGATTAATGCGATTAGCCGTAATCGAGTTGGGCCGCATTAAATACCCCATAGTCACCGCCTCACTAAAGGCGACGTCGCCGAGCATAGCAATACGTAGCCAACAATCCCAATCACTGGCGGAACGTAATGTCGGGTCAAACCCTCCTGCTGCAAGAATGGCATCTCGCCTGACGACAACAGATGACGTCCCAACCACATTGGCTTGCAATAATACGTTTAATGGGTCGGTGATGGTTTTGTATTCAGTATCTTGATTAGTGTGTTGATTGGCAAACTCAGGCCAAAATGAAAAGCAGTCAATGATCCCTTCGTATTGCATATCGACATGTAAGTAGTTGGTGAAGGTTAAAACACATTGCTGATTTTTACGCATGTGGTTGATTTGTGCGCTGAGTTTGTTAGCAAACCAATAATCATCGGCATCTAAGAAGGCGATAAACTCACTGTTGGCTTTTTTAATCGCATTATTTCGTGCGGCAACCACGCCTCTTTGCACTTGGCGAATAACGCGCACTTGATTAAATGCTCGTTCGGCGTGGTTAAGCCATTCATTGCTGCCATCGGTTGAGCCATCATCAATAATGATGATTTCGATGTTGAGTCCTGTTTGCTGTAGCACACTACTGATTGCTTTTGGCAAAAACGTCCTGCAGTTATAGTTTGGGATGATTACGCTGACATCTTTAGACATTATTTGTCCTCCACATTGCTTGCGTGTTGTATCGCAATTCCAGTGCCAATTAGGCTGCATCTATAAGTTAACTAATGGCACAGAAGCAAAAAGATTGGGTGAAATGGGGGGGGAGTCTTACAATTCAATACCTTAAGTATTATGTTCTGCCTATTAAGGGATTGAATTTATTTATTAGCGATGGTTTTATGTGTTGCTTTAAAATGCCAACCGATTTTGAGTTTGCTTTGCAAAATGCAATAAATGTTTGCAAAAGGCGCTAAATCAAGCCAAAAACGCGAGTTTTTAGGCGGCATGAAGTTTGCGATACCACAGTATCAAACTTCAATGTGAGTTCAAGCTATGAAACATATCGCCTTTTTCATTAATGAGTTTCCAGTTCCTTCAGAAACCTTTGTGCTAACTGAAATTGATGCGCTTTTAAAACAAGGTCACCCCGTTACTTTGTTTTGTTTTACATATTTACAAAATGAAGTGGTGCTTCCCAAAGGTTTAAAAGTGGTCAGTGTCGCCGAAGTTTCGACAAAAGAAGTGGCGGTTTATTGCACTCAGCGCTCAATGCGTTTAGCAAAAACCTGGCAACTTGCCTTAGAGTTAGATGCAATTTCTGCGCAATCATTACTTTATCACGGCGCAAAGTTAGCGTGTTTACTTAAAAAGCATCAATGTCAGCACATTCACTGTCATTTTATGCACAGTGGCTTAGCCTATTCAATGATTGCAGCTTGTTGGGCGAATATTCCAGTGTCGAGTATTGGTCATGGTCATGATGTGTACATTAATCAACAAAATCTAGAAACTAAGTTGCGTCGTTGCAGCTTTAATGTTGCTGTGTGTGGTGATATGGAAGCACACTTTGCTGGTTTGGGTGGGCAAAAAACCAATCTATTGCATTGTGGGGTTAACATTGAACGATTTGAATTTGCACACAAACCTGTATCGGATGAAAAAAAGCTTCTGTTTGTTGGTCGCTTGGTTGAGAAAAAAGGGCTGACCTATGCACTGAGTGCGCTCGCCAACCTACCGCATGAAATACGCCCTGTGCTCGATATTGTGGGAGAAGGGCCGCTTAAAAAAGCACTCATGAAACAAGTTGAGCAACTCAGGCTCAATGATTATGTACGCTTTTTAGGTTATCAAACACCGGAGTGGATCAGTCGAATTGGCTTGCATTACCATGGCTTTTTGGCACCTTTTTGTATTGCAGATAACGGCGATTGTGATACGGGCCCTGTGGTGCTCAAAGAAGCCATGGCGATGGGGTTACCTGTCATCACCACTAATATTATGGGGTGTCCAGAAATAGCGACAGCCGATACAGGATTTTTAGTTGAGCAAAAAAATGTCACTCAGCTAGTCAAAGCGATTACGGCATTTTGCCAATTGCCAGCCACATCGTATTTGAGTATGCGTCAACACGCCCGCCAACAAGTCGAACAGTGCTTTAATGCACAGTTGCAAGGGGCTAAATTATCACAATGGATAGAGCAGGCACGTGTATGAAATCAGCCAAAGAAATGCTGCTTTATGTGGTTGCTATTTTTATGCTCAAAGGGCTGAGTTTTATCATGCTGCCCATGGTGACCCGTTTTTTAACGCAAGCAGAATATGGCCAGCTTAACGTTCTTGTATCGATGGCTGCTGTATTGAGTTTGTTCATGACCTTTGGGCTTGGCGAGGCACTCTTTCGTTTTGCTCACACCTGTCGTGCACCCGATGAGGTGATGCGCCAATGTTTATTTTTATCCACGCTGATTTGCTGCGCGATGCTCTTGATTGGCCAACTATTGTTAACACCCATACTTGAACAAGTGTCGTTTGCACCCGCACCAACCGATGTGCGGCTTTTGCTGATAACCCTCACCGCTGGCGGTATGTTAACTGTGCCGTATTGCTATTTTCGCTTAACTCAAAATGCCACAGCCTTTGCGGTTTTTTCTATTGCACAAGGTGCACTACAGACGTGTTTATCGGTGTGTTTTCTACTACTGGGTTTTGGGATCCGCGGTTTAATGTATTCAGGGGCGATCAGTGCGGTGATTATCCTGGTGGCTGTTTTGGTTCATTACCGAGCAACTTGGTTTGGGCCTAGAGTGGCGTTTAATCGCACCCATTATCAATATTGTTTGTTTATTTTACTCTCAAGCTTGTGTTTGTATGGCTTTAATGGTGCTGAAAATTGGTTGGTGGTCGCGGCTTTAGGAGCTGAACAATTGGCCTTATTTTTTGCTGCTGCACAATTTGGATTAATGGTGTCAGTGGCATTTGAACCGTTTCGGATGTGGTGGTACGCGAAACGGTTTCAATTTCAAGAGAAAGATTCAGAACAAGGCGCGCAATATGCACTTTTTGGTGTGCAATTGGGGATGTTTCTGACAGTGTTAATGTTAATCATCGCACCTACTTTATTGGCTATATTGTTACCCGCACACTTTGCGCCTAGTTTGAGTTATATTCCGTGGTTTTGTTTGATTATGGTGGCGCGTTTTCATGCGGAGTTACTGAACTTAGGGTGTTACCTAAAGAAAAGTGCCAGCCTGGCGTTGTTTGTCAATGCTACGACTGCAGTATATTTGCTGGTCGCTGGTTATATTGCTCTTGCTCATTGGGAATTGAATGGCTTATTTGCTGTGATGGTGAGCGCCGCATTCATTCGGGCAATCCTGTTTTTTACGATTAGTCAGTATTTACTCCCATTAGCGTATCCATTTCGACAGTTAGCCTTGAGTTGGCTGATATTTTTGGTGGTGTTAGGTCAAACGCTTGTGTTTGAGAGTCAGTCTGCTTTGCCTTTAATGGCTGTGTTTATCAACCTTGTTGCAATTGTTTTGAATCTCATTGTGCTAAGTGTCGGGCATCAACCTTTCATAAAACAATGTTATCAGCGTATCGCAGGTCAAGTTAGGGGCAAATTGGCATGAAACCAGATTCAGCACAGTTTCCAACAGCAACAGTTGCTATGGCGCAACCTAAAGTAAACTTAGCGATGTGGCTCACGGGTATTTTTTGTGTGCTAATAATTGTGCTCTACCAAGAGCTGGGTTTTATCGCTGCTTTTGCAATTGTGTTATTGCCGTTTGCAGCAGTGATGGCAGTGCAAATCAGTACTGTGTTTATCATCTTATTTATCTTGTTTAGTTATTTTCGGCTACACGAAGCGTTCCCGGTGTTAATGCCATTTAAAATTCCAAAGTTGTTAGCACTGGCTTCATTGGCTGGGATTGCATGGCACTTGTTTATTTCACGTAAGCTCACGCCATTTTGGCACACGGGACATATGGCATTTTGCTTAGTGTTTGTATGGGTGACGGTTTCAGTTTTTGCAGCTAAAGATCGCCCTTTGGCGATGCAATTTTGGATCGATATTTTCACTAAAGTCTTTTTAATGGTGTTTGTGATTAGCTGGTGGTTGAATACCAAAAAAGCGTTTAATTGGGTACGCTTTGGTATTATGTTGTCAGGCGTGTTAGTCGCGTGTGTTGCCTTGTATAACAAGGCTAATGGCATCGGATTAGTTGAGGGCACTCGGGTGACGATATCTCGTCATCTTCGATCACAAATTGGCGCTCCGAATGATTTATCGCTGGTACTGATGTTTCCGGTTTCTTTTTTAGCTGCAGAACTGTTTTGCGCTCACAACAGCAAATGGATCCGTTTTTTAGCGCTATTAGGATTGGCCATAGTGATTTCTGGGGTGATTGCAACGCAAAGTCGTGGAGGATTACTTGGAATTTGTGCTGTGATGGCTTATTTCATTTATCAAAAAGTTAAAAACCCTGTGGTCGTGGCGGCCATCGGTGGGTTGGCAATGTTAGTGTTGATTGCAGCAGCCGGTATCAGTGATCGCCAAAGTGGCGGTGCAGCTGAAGAAGGGGTCGACGCATCTGCGATGGGGCGGATTTATGCATGGCAAGCCGCAATTAATATGGCGACATCGAACCCATTAACAGGAGTGGGGGTGAATAACTTTGTTTCGAACTACTATTTTTATAGCCCTCATTGGGATGGGAAAAATCATGCCGTGCATAGTACCTGGTTTCAAGTACTCGGTGAGACTGGCTTTGTCGGCTTAGCAGTCTATTTTTTAATGCTGGCAGTCATCGTGCGCTCATTGCGGCGAAGTTTCATGATTTGTAATCAATTATCTTGTGCGAGTTTGATGCTAAACACCAATGCACTGCGGGCAGGGTTACTAGGTTTTTGTGTGGCAGGCACATTTTTAACACAGGCATTTAACTGGCCTATTTATATTATTTTATCGTTAACCATTGCGCTTGAAAAAATGACGCAAGCTGAATATGGATCATTAAGGGGTTAAATATGCTATTAACTATTAAACAATGGGTTAAAACAAATGACAGCCCACAAGCTCGATTCCTTCGCCGCTTTGCACATCTTATTTTAAACCCCCAAATACCGGTGATCCCTGGTGTGCATTCGCTGTTATATTTATTGCATAAATTAGTCGTCAAACTCTGGCAAGAGGGCACACGGGTTGTCTATTTTACGCCGTTGTTGAAAAGCCAAGTGGCAGGCACGAAACAGCAATTGTATCTGTATTCAGGTTTACCACTGATTTTAGGGCCATTGTCGATTTCGTTAGGCAATCGTGTTCGAATTTCCGGGATTTCCACTTTAAGCGGTCGCAGCGCATCCGCTGACAAACCTCAGCTAATCGTCGGTGATAATGTGGATATTGGTTGGCAAAATACGTTAGCCGTAGGCACGCGCATTGTGTTAGAAGATGATGTGCGTCTCGCTGGGCGAGTGTTTTTAGCTGGGTATCCTGGTCACCCACTCGATAATGATGCACGCGCACAAGGTGCCCCTGATAAGGATGAACAAGTTGGCGACATTATTATTAAACAGGGGGCATGGTTAGGTACTGGCGTCACTGTGCTTGCTGGCGTAACAATTGGCCAAGGGGCAATTATTGGTGCAGGTGCAGTTGTCACTAAAGATGTTCCTGCGTTTTCTATCGCAGCTGGTAATCCAGCGAAAGTGGTCAAAACGCTTTAAACCCTGTACGTGTTTGCACTAAAACCCCTTGTTGCAGTTTGCAATTAGGGGTTTTTATTTTGCAAATAAATAAAGAGTGCTTTCATTTAATTTATTGAATTTATGATGTTTTATATTTGGTCTTAATCATGCATTCCTTAGGTACATTTACTTGAGGGTGACTCATTATGAAACAACTTTTACTCGGGTGCGCGTGTTTAGCGAGTGTAGCGGGCTTTGCTGAACCATTTGACACCTGTCCTTCTAAAGCATTTTTAGTGCAACAAAACAAAGCGGTGCTGTTTGGAGTGAACCTCGCGACGGGGAGTGCGTTAACGTTAGCCAATGAAATGGGTACCAATAACAAAATCAACGCGATTGGCTTTAGTGTGCATGATCGTTATCTTTACGGCTGGGGATATCAAAACCGCAGTTTTATTCGCATCGGGAAAGATTATCAAGAGCAGCCAATCACGACATCGGGTTTTCCAAACACTGATTTTTTTGTCGGTGATGTCTCGGTACTTGAGAATGCTTATTATGCCTACAAAAAAGGCTCAAGTTTAGGGTTGTATCGACTTGAGCTGGACCAATCAAGCCCTGATTACCTGCAAGCTCAGCGAGTGATTGATGGTGGACAATTAAATTTAAATATTTTTGATTTGGCCTTTCACCCAAGCACTGGCGATGCGTTCAGTGTAGACAGCCGAGGAATATTGTTTCAAATAGATGTCGCGACTGGCCAAGCAACGGCTGTAGCTGATGTGGGTGAAAGCGGTACGTTTGGGGCCGTCTATTTTGACGTTGAAGGTAATTTTTACATCAGTAGAAACCAAGATGGTCATGTCTTTCGCATTGATGTGGCAGCGTCGCAACCCGTGGCGCAATTTTTTGCGTTTGGTCCGATTTCAGGAAACAACGATGGTGCACGGTGTGCGACCGCACCCATCATTGATGAAGACGATACCAGTATCGACTTTGGTGATGCCCCTGATAGTTATGGCACTACATTAGCGAGTAACGGAGCACGACATGAACACAATAGCGATGGTCTTTTTCTTGGTTCGATAGTCAATGGTGAGGCGCAACCAAAGGCCTCCGATGATTCGGATGATGGTGTGCAGTTTGTAACTACATTAGAAACGGGTTTTGATGCATTGATTGTCGTTAGCGCGTCTCAATCAGGCTATCTGAATGGCTGGTTTGATTGGAACAATAATGGTCAGTTTGATACTGATGAGCAAGTACTCAGTGCTGAGCAACTTCAAGCAGGCAATAATACCTTTTTAATTTCAGTGCCTGACAATGCAGTAGCAGCCAATACATGGGCACGTTTTAGAGTGACAGAAGGGGCCGTCGTTGGCGCCATCGGTGGTGTTGGCAATGGTGAAGTCGAAGATTACTCCATCACGGTGCTTGATTCAGGCATTAGTCGCCAATACTACCCCAGCCAAAGTGGTTGGGTTACGTTGGCCTATGAAGATTTATGGCCTGAAGTGGGCGATTATGATTTCAATGATGTGGTGGTGAAGTACCGTACGATTACCGATACTAAAGAAGGACAGGTGGTACGTTACATTATCGAGGGCCAGTTGGTCGCTTTGGGTGCCAGTTATCACAATGGTTTTGCTGTGCGCTTAGCGGGGGTGGCGGCTTCGCAAATTAACCAAGCAGTTATTCATCATCAAATCAATCAACAAACACAAACTTTCTCATCGCTTGAAGCTAATCGTAACGAAGCCATTATTGTGGTGATGCCTGATACCAAAAACTGGGCAGCCAGCACTGGTAGCTGTCGTTTTTTTAGGACGCAATCTGGATGTGAAAATGATGCTTTAGTTGACTTTCGAGTGTCCGTGCCTTTAAGCAGTGGTATCAGTGAAAACAGTGCACCGAGTGGATTGTTAGACCCATTTATTTTTGCTGTTAATGGTCAAAACCATGGCCCATTTGTTAACCCGAATAATGCTCGTGGCTGGGAAGTCCACCTAAAGAATCAGTCCCCTACAGAAGCATTCGATAGCGGTTTATTCGGTCAAGCGGATGATCGAAGCCAAGCAAGTGCTGGATTTTATTATCAATCAGAGTCAGGTCTTCCTTGGGCAATGGAAATGGGGGCTAATTGGGCGCACCCTAAAGAGAAAATTGATTTGTTATTGGCTTACCCAGAATTTGCCGAATTTACCCAGTCATCAGGGGTGGATAAACCACAGTGGTTTAGTCGTCCAGCCGCTAATCAAACGATTAATAATTAAGGAGAAAAACCATGAATTCATTCATTAAAGTTACCAATATTATGTGTGTCTTCTTAATGGTTGGCTGTGGAGGCGGTGGAAGTGAAAGCAGCCAGCCTGTTGCAACGGCGCAGCCGCCGAGTGCTGGCACCGGTACAACTTCCCCTGAACCAATCAAAACACAAGATTTAGTCGCCAGCCAGGAGTTTGATTTTTCGACCCAAACCGAGTTGGTGGTTGATGTTTCGTTACCAGAGTTAACACAGCGCAGCTTTTTAAATGTCTGTTATAGCGAACCCACCAGTGAGCGGATTGATTACAATAACTGTGTACTTCGTGTTGCGTTACTTGATGGGACATTACGAAAAACAGTGACCCTTAATCAGGCCAATCAAACGCTATTGGCAGATATCTGGACTGTGTCAGCCTCATCAGAGCCTTTACAATATCAATGGCAAAATCAAAATGGTTCGGATAGCGCGATTTTTGAGATCCGCTAACAACGTACTTGATTTAAATATGGCACTCGCAAAATGATAAAGGAGCTTCGGCTCCTTTTTTAGTTTAAACCAGTCGGCGAAGTGAGCGACAAAGCACGCGCATGTCTGGACAAAGCATAGTGGTCAATTTAATCAATCGAACATAAAAACTTGGCCGCAAAATTGCGTTATCAAGGTAAGAGAGGTGAATTTAGAGATAAAAATCTAATTTTGCAATCATTATTGAGTTGAAAACGCAGTTTGCTTTGCAAATTGCAAATAAGGGTCACTTTTCATGGTTAGAGAGCAGATAAAACGACTGATTTACTTAGCACTCTATGCGCTATATAGCAGGATCCGCTTAATGATCCTGCCAATGATAGTGGTGCCTTCAGTCGTGATCCTTTCTAGCTTAATGGCTGAAAAGCAATACGTGAATCATGCCACCGTGTTAATCGAAGAGTCGGCGCTTTTAAATCCCTTTTTGGATGATTTGTCTTTTTCATTTGAATTAAGTGACCGTATGGACGCGCTAAAAACACTGATCATTGGCCGTAAAGTGTTATCTGAAGTAGCCAAGCAATCAGGTTTAGTGGACGAAGGTGCGTCAGAGCTCGAGGTGGATGATATGCAGCGTAAATTGGCACAAGGTTTGTCTTTGTCACTGGTGGGTGATGAGTTAGTGAAAATTTCATTCAAATGGCCAGTCAGAGAGCAAATGAAGCCCGTGTTAGAAGCGGTGGTCGAACAGTTTATTGAGCGTTTACTTGCGCCAACTAAAACATCACTTGATACCTCTGAGCAGTTCTTTTTACAGCAGCTCGAAGTGTTAAGAGGAGAGCTTGAGTATTCGGAAGATATGCTGTCTCAGTTTAAAAGTACTCACAGTGATACCTTGCCACAGCTATTTAGTGCCAATCGCGGCGCATTGGATGACTTAGAGCGGTTACGCAGAGAAAAGTCAGTGAGTTTAAGTGGCGCGAAAGGTCGCTTGGAAGCGTTAGCAAAAAAATTGAGTAAAACCAATCCGGTGCTGGGAATTTTAGAAGATAAAATTGTTAAGATTGAATCTGAAGTGGCGTTATTACGCACCCGCTATACTGATCAGCACAGTCAAATCCAAGCCAGATTTCGTGAACTTGAGCACTTAAAAGAGCGTCAAGCTCAATTAATGTCTAGTAGTAAAGATTTAGATACCAATGACATGGAAAAGTTATGGCAAATGGCCAATACCTTACCGGCACATCAAGGTGTCGCGGGCGAAACGAATTTGTTGGTATCGCAACTAGTGGCACTTCAAGAAGCGAAAAATAATGTAGAGCAACAGCAGCAAGAACTCGATATGTTGGTTGGTCAAATAGCATCAATATCATCACGCTTATTACAAACGAATGATATTGAAAAAGAGCTGCGTAAACTTGAGCGTGATTACGATGTGAAGCAATTGCTTTATAAAGAAATGCTCGGTCGTTATGAAATGGCCAAAGTAACAGGCAAGTTAGTCCGTTATGAAGGCCCAGATAAAATAAAAACGATTGAGCGTGCATTTAGTCCGACCCACGCCATCAATACCCCTATTATTCTGACCATTATTATCGCGTTGATTTTAGGCATTGTTGCTGGGATTGCGGTGATTTTTGTCAGTGTCTTGCTTGACAGTGGCGTTAAAGATGTCCGCACTGTCGAACAACTTACCGGTGCAAAAGTCTTAGCAGTCATGCCGCTAATGGCTGAGCCTGCATATGACAATCTGAATCAAACAAAACATGATTTTGCTGAAAATCTAAGTCGAGGTAACAATGATTAATGTAATGCAATTGGTGCAACATTTTACTGTAATTGGTGGTTTAGAAAAAATGGTGGTGGAGTTAAGTCGAAAGAGCGCCCATCGGCAAAGTACACATCTTGTTTCGTTATCAGATAAGCACAGTGATTTGGCAGAGTGTTGGCCTGACCTTTATCATAATGCTCATGTCACATGTTTGAACAAACCAGATGGTATCCAGTGGTCTGTGGTTAAACAATTAGTTGAGCATATCGACCAACATCAGATTGACGTCATTCACAGTCATCATATTGGTCCAATGTTGTACGCTGCTATGGCTATTAAGCAACGTCCGCACGTTAAGCATATCACCACAATTCATGATGCATGGTACCTACAGCAATGGCGTTATCGTTTGATGACGTGGGCATTGTGTAAATTTACCGCCATGAATGTGGTTGCTGATGCACAAGCTGTGGCGCAAGAAGTCAAACGTAAAGTGCATCATAGTGCAGAGCAAGTGATTATCAATGGTATTGATAGCGTGCAATTTAGCCCGATTAATCAACAGTATGCGCGCTTTCAATTGGGTCTGCCAAATCATGCCCGTATTGTCGGCTGTGGTGCACGATTAGAGCCTGGTAAAGGTCATCAAGACTTAATTGCCCACTTGACTCAGCTACCTCAAGACGTCCATGTAGCGTTTGCCGGTGAAGGGAGCTTAAAAGCTGAATTAATTCACATGACCGATCAATTAGGATTAAGTAAACGGGTTCATTGGCTCGGTATGGTCAAGGAGATGGAGGTGTTTTATTCAGCGATTGATGTCTTTTGCTTATTTTCACAACGAGAAGGTCTGCCGCTGACACTACTTGAAGCATTAGCATGCAATACCCCTGTTGTTGCAAGCAATGTAGGGGGGATCAGCGAAATCGTTGATCAGCAAGCGGGGATACTCATCGCGCCCGATCGAGCCGATCTTCTGCCAGAGAGTTTAGAGCAAGCTTTTGCTTTAAAACAATCAAAAACAATTCGTGCCAACAACTTGACCCAAGTGTGTTCGAGTTTAATGGCTAAACGCTATGATGCGCTTTACCGCGCGCTTGTTGTGTGAGGTGAGAAGATGACTTTACTGTTGATTTTTACCGGCTTAATGGCTGGTGTGTTTGTTTATCATCATGTTATTTATCCTCGTTTAATTACGGTATTAGGCAAACGTTACGGGGTGCAAACACAGCCAGATGCAGACACCGAAAAACCACGAATAGGTGTGATGATTTGCGCCCACAATGAGCAAGCATTTATTGCTCAAAAGTTGTTTAATTTATCGGCTCTTGATTATCCAGCAGACAAGTTTGAAATACAGCTTGTCCTCGATGGTTGCACGGATAAGACCGAACAAGAAGCGAGTCGAGCCATTCGGCAGCTTCATATGCAGAATATTTGTGTTCAGGTACATAAATTTGAGCATAACCGCGGAAAGATTGCCGGGGTCAACTACTTGATTGCGGAATTTAAACATCAGTACGATGTGCTAGTATTCACCGATGTTAGCGCAATAATGAGTGTTGATGCGATGTCGCGCTTGGCGCTGCATTTTAGTGATCCTCTGATTGGTGTTGTATCGGGTATTTATCAGTTTTATCAACAAGAGCAAGGCTGCCAGCAGGCTTATTGGCATTATCAAAATAAATTGAAAATGGCCGAATCTAAACTCGGTGCTGTGATTGGTGTGCCCGGTGCAATGTGCGCCATTCGCAGTGAGCTCGTACAGCCAATTCCACAAAGCGCCATTAATGATGATTTTATCTTAGCGATGCAAGCGCTGTGTGAAGGGCACCGCGCAATCGTTGATGCAAGTCTACATATTGTAGAAATGGAAACGGATGACCAAGCAGCCGATTTTGCTCGTCGAGCGCGAATAGGGGCAGGTAATTTTCAGCAAATCTTTATTTTGCGTCATTTGATGAGCTCTAAAAATGTCTGGCTGAGCTTTAACTTTTTATCTCATAAAGTATTACGGGGCTTGATGCCGCTAGTGGTAATCGCTGCGATTATCACGATGGCGCTGGCCGCTATCATTGAAAATCATCTTTTTGCACAAGGCTGTTTAGTCGCCTTGGGTGCCTGTTTGTTGGTCGGTGGAATTAAGAAATGTTGCGGTGTATCTAAAGTGATCCCTGTAGTTGATCAGGTTAATTATGTCTTGCTCAGTTACGCAGTGGCATTTATGGGTATAGTTAAATTTTGTCTTGGTGGGTTTAAACAACCTTGGCGTAGAGTTAATCAAACACAAGCAGTTACCAATCAAGTAAGTGAGGGTCATCGCATGGTTAAAAGTATTAAACGTAGCATTGATATCGTCGGTGCATTAGCTGGTATTTTGTTAACTAGTCCAATTATGTTATTGGCCATGATAGCCATCAAGTTAGACTCAAAAGGGTCGGTTTTTTATCAACAATTGCGTGTCGGTCAAGCCGATGAGCACTTTGTTGAATTGTTTTATGTTTATAAGTTCCGCAGTATGTTTATCGATGCTGAAAGCCGTTCTGGAGCCGTGTGGGCCACCAAAGGTGACCCAAGAATTACGCGTGTAGGACGTTTTTTAAGAAAGACTCGTATCGATGAATTACCCCAGTTTATTAATGTACTTAAAGGCGAAATGTCGTTAATTGGTCCACGCCCTGAGCGTCCTGTTTTCTATAATGAACTTGAAACCAATATTCCGTATTTTAGTCTTCGCACATATGGTATTAAACCTGGTATTTCTGGACTTGCACAAGTGATGAATGGTTATGATGAAAACATGGAAGATGTGAAGCGCAAAATTGGTTGGGATTACGCTTATGCGCTGGCACTGACTTCACCAAAACAATGGTTAAGCATGGAGCTGATGATTATCGCTAAAACTATCCGCATTGTTTTGCTAGGCAAAGGCCAATAAGTGAACAGTAAGCTGTCTGCATTGCATATTGCAATAGCGTGTTAAATACGTAGTTGCAATATGCAAAAAATGAACGCTTAAATTTATTAATTAACTGATTTTAATAGCTAATATTTATTGGCATCGATCTTGGACTAACCCAGTAACTCGGTTACTTTTTTAAGGTGAGTCCCATGTCTACATCATTAACTACTCATATTTATGACAACACCCTTGTGGTGGCGTTACCCGCAGATTTCTCTGGTATGGCAGTGGAGCATTATCGGGATCAATTTGATGAATTGCTTAATGCGCCGCAATCTCATTTGGTGCTCGACTTTTCTGATACCGATTTCATTGATTCGTCAGGCATCGGTGCGATGGTGTTTTTATACAAACGCTTAGCTCGTAAGGGGATGTCGTTAGAGCTGTTTAAAGTCCGTGGTCAGCCTCACAAGTTGATGACCCTGCTACGTGTTGATAGAACCATTGGGTTTATCGACCAACTTAAAAGCGCGTAATAAGGAGGCTGGCTATGAAACATTTTATTGCTGTCTCACTAATTTCATTAGTGGCTGCTGGGTGTACTAGCTGGCCAGACGAAGGACAGGGCGGCTGGGCTGAACATTATACACCGCAAGGCGTCACCGTTGATGAAGCTTGGCACTATCAAACGTTACACCAAGTTGAAAATGAGTTTGAACATTTATCACTGAAGTTAGAAATGTTAATCACTCAAGGTTTAGGTGATTGCATGCCAGCTCAGCTCTATCAAGCAAATTTGATGAGAAACAGAATTAAACGTGAGCTCACCGCCAATATGGTCATAGATGCACAAGCAGATTTAAGTGTTTGGTATCACCAGCTCAACCAATTAGATCGCCACTTCAAGTATATCGTGGCCCAAACACAATGCGCCAGTACCAAGCAGGCATCAGAGCAATCTAGTTTATTTACACGCATTGAACAGTTGCTCAATAGCGATAACCAATTTGCATTTAATAACTTTCAGGTCACACCAAAATACATGACGGGTCTGGCGCAAGCTGCAGAGCTTATCAAAATGGCACCTGAACTGAACATTTTGTTGGTAGGCCATGCTGATGCCCGTGGTCAACTAGTTGTGAACTATGAATTAGCGTTTAAACGCGCTGAGCAAGTGAAATATTGGTTGATGATGTACGGCGTGCAAGAAGCGCAGTTAACCACGCTGACACAAGGCGCATTATCGCCTTATCAACAGACAGAACAAACGGCAGCAAGTCAGCATTCAGATCGCAGAGTGAACGCGTATTTGCTCACCGATGGCAAAAAGTTTGTCAACCAACAGGGCCTCACTGATGAAAAGAAAGTTTCGTTGAGCCAGTGGACCGATCACCTTCAGTTAGATAAGGAGTAAATGATGAAACCATTCATAAAGACACTTTGTTTGGTCACGCTTAGCTTGCTGATGAATTCAGTGATGGCACAGACTGCTTCTGCTGAGAACGCCGTGTCCACGCAACCTTCTTTAGAAGCCGATAAAAGCGTCATGCAAACAGAGCAAGAACGCGTCATTGAGGTGGGTAATAAACTCTTTATTTACGTGCCAGGTGAACCGCAATTCGAAACGTTATTTGAGGTGGATGATAAAGGCGACATTAATCTACCAGAAATTGGCAAAGTGAAGTTAGCTGGGAAATTACCGTCTCGCGCACAAGCAGAACTGAAATTACGCCTTGCAGGTGTCTATAAAGCGTTATCACGTTTTTATATTGAAGTCCGTTCACGTGATTTATTAATCAACGCCTTAGGGTATGTGAATACACCGAGTCAAATCAGTATTCCTGAGTCAGGCAATGTGCAAATGGTGATCAGTAAAGCGGGTGGTCTCAAAGCAGGCGCACAGCTTGACCGTTTACAAATTCGTCGCGGCGAAGAGCGGATTATTTTTAACTATAAATCCTATCTCGATAGCGGTGATAGCCGTATTTTACCTGAGCTTAAAAGTGGTGACACTGTGTTTGTGCCAGTCTCGCCATTGATTGGCAATGTACAAATTGACTTTGACGCACAGACCTTAAGTGCAGCCGGAGATGGGACCAGTAAAGAGTCGATTACCTTATTTGGTGAGCTGCATAATCCAGGCACCTTTTCATACAAAGAGGGCATGAGTATTGTTGAGGCCTTAATGCGCGCAGGTGGGGTCACACGTTTTGCTGATGTAAATAACATTCGTGTGATCTTAAAAGGTGAACCTATCATGTTTGATCTCAAACAGTACCTCGATTCAGGTGATGACAGTGTTTTACCTGAAATGGTCGCGGGATCAACGATTTATGTGCCTATTATGGTTGAGGATGTCAAAGCCAATGCCCGTACTGTCTACATTATGGGGGAAGTACAAAAACCCGGTGCTTATGAAGCACCAGAAAACGTCAGTTTTTTAGATATTTTAGCCAATGCGGGCGGGCCGACTCGGTTTGCCGAAACCCGTCAAATTAAAATTTTAACCAGCGCGGGTGAAAATATTTTATTTGATTTATTGGCATACAGTGAAGGACTACTCAATGATTCTGTGCCAACCGTGCGCCCTGGTGATGTGGTGTTTGTGCCAGAAAAAACTGATATCAATGAAAAAAGCTGGTTAAAAGTGCCTCCCACTCGCGCAGTGAAAATTATTGGTGCGGTGCATAGTCCAGGGCGCTATGAGTGGAGCAAAGAAATGGACTTTACTGATTTATTTGCTCATGCCGGAGGACCAACAAAAGGAGCCAATGTGAATGACATTAAAATTATGCGCAAAGGCAAAGTCACAGCCAGTTTTAGCTTAGAGTCTTATGCCAATTCGAGTGATGGTAGCTATACATTGCCGGAGATTTTGTCTGGCGACACGGTGATTGTGGAAGAGTTACCGCATGACCCAAAAGACAACAAGTCACAATGGATTAGACAAGATGCGAAAAATTCGATTTATATCTTAGGACAAGTAGGCGCGCCAGGTCGGTATGCATTTACTGAGCAACTTAATTTCATTGATATTTTGTCTGCTGCAGATGGTCCTACTGAAAAAGCCGATATTCGAAATATTCGTATTACCCATCGTAATGATAATAAAGCCCGTGTCAGCAAATTAGATTTAGCACTGTACTTTGAAACCGGCGATGAAACACTGTTTCCTAAAGTTTTACCGGGTGACACGATTTTTATTCCTGAAAAAAGCAAAGATTGGCTAAGTAAACCCAAAGAGCAAGTCGTTCGCATCATGGGAGCAATTGAAAAACCTGGCCGTTATAGTTTTGATGATTCGATGACATTACTGGATATTTTAGCAGAAGCGGGGGGGCCTTCGAGTCAAGCCATGATTGATAAAATTATTGTGATTAACCACTCATGTTGTAAAGAACAATCACGTCGCTTTGACTTGGAAAAATTTGTTAAAAAACCAAATTCAGCCAATATCCCGGTGTTACGTGCAGGCGACACTGTGTATATCCCAAGCGATAAAGAAGATTTAACCAAAGTGGCAAAAAATTCATTCTTAGATGTATTAACCATCGTTGCATTGTTGGTGGGCTTATGAAAATTATACCGAAGCATTATCAAGAAATAGAAGAGCTGTATAAGCAAGTGCGCAGTGAAAATGCCCACTGTATTACACTCATTTCAGCCAACGGCCAAGAAGGCACCACCTCATTAACACTGTCACTGGCTGAACGTTTGATTGATGCACAAAAGAATGTATTGGTCATCGATTTGAATCACTGTCAGCCTTTTAAACTCGATTACTTTGGTGTTGAAGCGCCTAAACAGTCGTGGTGTTTCGAAGATATAAGCTGTCAGACTAATGTGATGACAGTCGATAATCTCGATTTACTCAGTGTGCAAAGTCTCGATCAATTGGCTGAAATACGGGATCCGGTGATATTACAAGAGGCGATATTTAGACTGCGCCAAGAATACGACTATATCTTGATTGATATGTCACCAGCGCTGCGTGTAAATCGGGCAAATGTGCCTTTACATGTCATTGCAACTTGCACTGATTTAACCTTAGTGTGCGTCGCACTTGGCAAAAATACAGAAGAAGATATTTGTAATACTCAGCATATGCTGCAAAAAGCTGGTTTGAATAAAAGCTACTATATTTTACAGCAGCAATATTTACCGCCCCTCGGGCCTTTGTTAATTCAAACCATACAAGAAAAGTGTCTTCGCTTTCCAAAGTTAGCCCAATGGTTATTAAAACAAGTCCGTAATAAAGCATTTTTATTTCGCTGCCCATAAGCTCAGGTTGATTTAAGGAGATTCAAATGGCCACTTTATTTCATCGTCGTTTTAATTTGATTTGGCCAGCTGTGAGTCAGATCAGGCAAGCCTTACTACATGTACTGGGTGGATTATCAGTCGACGAAAATGACATTGATAGTGCAGGTTTAGTGATGACGGAGTACTTAACGAATTTATTGCGCCATTGCAGTGGAGAAGATGAAGCGATCACCTTAGTGATCAGTGAAGAACAAGGAGACATTAATGTAATGTTGATTGATCCGACCCCATATTTTAAGTTGATGTGCAGTGAAAAAGAAGGGTGGCAAGTGCACAGTGGCGACCTCGTTGAAGGAGGAATGGGACTGGCATTAATTCGACATAGTTTCCCGGATTATCAGTATGTTAATCTAGATGGAAAAAATCAGTTTAGCTTTAGTGTCTCTAAAAATACGAATAAGAAAAAGGTCGTGCTTTTAGATGATGATCTCACTTTATTACCCTTGTTAAGTGCCTATTTAAGCGAACGTTACTCAATAAGTGTGTTTAGCGAACCCGATGAGGCACTTCATTATTTAAAACACAGCCAAAATGATTTATTGATTACCGACTTTAATTTCCCAAACACAACGGCTATCGAAGTTATTGAGCAAATTAGAGCTTTTAAAACGTGTACAGAAATGGCCATTATTTTGATGAGCAGTGATCATCAACCTGAAACGATTCACCAAGCGAATCAATCATATATTGACGACTACTTATTAAAACCATTACTGAAAACTCAACTCCATTTAGTCTGCGATCGGGTGCTTAAACGCAAGCAGCAACAAGCAATGAAACAGGCACAAACCAGCCATAATGAAGCCTGTAAACACCAAATGATTAATAGCCAGCTAACGATGTGGCCGTTTGGCAGTGTGGTCAGTGGTAATGGTGGTGATTTTTTACTCCTTAAAACAGATAAAAAACACAGCATCTTAATTTTAGCCGATGTGATGGGCCACGGTTTAGCAGCTAAAAAAGAAAGTTACGCACTTAAAGGGTTTATTCAAGGGTTTTTAGGGGCTGTTTCCACTGATATAGCAAAAATGATGAATGCGCTCTCACACGCCATTTATGAGGAAGAATTACTGCAAGCCAGTTTAGTGACTTTAATTGTTTTACAGATTAATGAGCGTTGCATTAGTTGGATTTCTGCGGGTCACCCGTTGCCTCTCGAAGTGGATAAACATCATAAAGGACATATCTGGGGGGACAGTCAACCTTTGTTAGGCTTAAGCTCAGATCATTGTTATCAAATAACGCAGCAGCACCTGCCTAATGGGCATCACTTGTTACTTTATACTGATGGTTGGTTTGAAAATGCTTCTAAAGAACAAACGGCCGAAAAACAGGTTTTTGAGATTGTTCAGCGGATTGGCCCCTCAGATTATGGTCATAATTTTGCTAACGCACTGTGGAAAAACAGTTTTCCTAATTTGCATCAAGAGATTGACGATTCTTCACTTGTGGTACTTAATTAGGAGGAGGGTCTCAAAAAGTGATAAAAATAATAAAGGGAGTGATGAATGACAGCAAAGGTGTTAATTGTAGAAGATACCGAATCGTTGGCCTTGATGTATCAATCCTATTTAATTCCAACTGGCACAACGAGCCATATTGCTAACACAGGACAAGCGGCGCTGGATTTTTTAGCCACGCATACTCCCCAGTTGATCATTTTGGATATTATGTTGCCAGATATGAATGGCATGGATATTTTAGCCTCTTTACCAGACACTGATGAGCGGCCACAAGTGGTGGTGTTAACTGGTCATGGTAGTAAAGAATTAGCAGTGCAAGCCATTCGCCTTGGCGCGACTGATTTCCTCGAAAAACCCATCGATGCAGAGCGTTTTCGCGTCACAGTAAATAATGCTTTAAAACTGAAAACGTTAACTGAAAAAGTCAGCAGCTTTCAAAACCAATATAGCAATGGCCGCTTTTGTCAGTTGGTTGGGAGCTCGCCAATTATGCAGTCTGTCTATCAGATCATCAACAGTGCCGCAGCCAGTAAAGCAACGGTTTTTATTACCGGTGAAAGTGGTACAGGTAAAGAGCTATGCGCCAGTGCCGTTCATCAATGCAGCCCCAGAGCGAAAGCTCCGTTTATTGCCCTCAATTGTGCGGCCATTCCTAAAGATTTAATCGAAAGTGAAATATTTGGCCATGTTAAAGGTGCGTTTACAGGTGCGACCAATAACCGCGAGGGAGCGGCAGGTCAAGCGAACGGGGGGACATTGTTTTTAGATGAAATCTGCGAAATGGATTTAAAACTACAAAGTAAACTACTGCGCTTTATCCAAACGGGGACTTTTCAAAAAGTGGGCAGTGAAAAGCTCGAGTCCGTCGATGTGCGTTTTGTATGTGCTACCAATCGCGATCCTCTTTTAGAAGTGAATGAAGGGCGCTTTAGAGAAGATTTGTTTTATCGTTTGCATGTAATACCCATTGTTTTACCCGCGTTGCGTGAGCGTGGACAGGATGTGATTGAAATTGCAGAATTTTTATTTAAAAAAATCAGTAAAGAAGAATCAAAAGACTATCAAGGTATGGCGCCGACCACGCGTCATTATCTAGTCAACTATGATTGGCCTGGTAATGTGCGACAGCTAGAAAATGTGGTCAGAAATACAGTTGTTTTAAACGAGTCAGGCTGGATAGAAGTGACGATGTTGCCACAATTACAGCATGGTAATATCATCAATACGGCAACGCAAGCGCCCCTTAGCGCAACCCCTGAGCCATCAAAAAGAGCCCGTTTTAGTGATGGCGATGCGCAAATAGAGCCGCTTTGGCTAGCCGAAAAACGTTATATAGAACAAGCGATAGCCGTCGCCAATGACAATATTCCTCGTGCTGCAGCAATGTTAGAAGTCAGCCCATCGACGATTTATCGTAAAATGAAACAGTGGCAAGAAATGTCAGTTTAACCGCTGGCATGTTAGTAAAAGGCACCAACGGTGCCTTTTTTAATCGGTGATGTGTGTGCTGGTTAATCGATTAGCCACTTTTTCAAGGGCTTTGTGGTAGCCTTGTTGGAGTTGTTTAAATTGCGATTGGCCGCAAAAATCACGATTGACCTTTGTATGCGCAGCCAAAATTTGTTGCTGCTTGACTGGTTCCGCTAAATAAAACCAATGTAATAACGCATTTTTTAAACAGGACGCCCCAAACCCTTTGCTAATTTGACCCGTTTGATTGTTCTCGATAATCGTTGGGATTGCACCTACAGGATGGCTGATGATGGCGACGCCATTATTCATTGCTTCCAAAATAACCATTGGCATGCCTTCTTCGCGGGAACTGACGATGAGCACATCCAATTTTGGCCAGATTTCATCACTGTTACATTGACCATGGTAATGAACACTGGGCACGGATGTAATTTGCTCTTTGAGTGGCCCATCTCCAAAAATATGGAATGAAAACTGCGGCAAATACTGGCACGCCTGTGCTAATGATAAAAACACGTCGGGCCCTTTTTCACTCGATAGTCGGCCAACATAGCCAATATTGATAACGGATTTTAAAGGCTGATAATGTAGGGTTCGAGGGTTAATAAAGTTAGCTATCAAGGTGGCTTGATGCACTTTTTTGGCGATGGGCTGCGAGACGGCAAAGTTGACGGATAAGATGCTGCTGATCCGGTCAAGCAAGTTGTAATATTTCACTCGGCCTAAGCCTATTTCTCCAGCATGAAAAGTAGACACAACGGCTTTACGCTGTATCAAACAGGCAAGACGGCCTAAAATTCCTGCTTTATAGCCATGAGTATGTACCACAATAGGCTGAGTTTGTTGCTTAAGATACTGATATAAAGCTCTAAACGTCCCCAAAAGTACAGTAAAATTGATGTTATGTTGTTCGAGCTGTTGATAAAATTGTTGGTTATTATGCTGTTGATAAAAGAGCACTTCAAACGCAACGTTATGGTGTACCAGCAATTGTGATAGCTGCACTAAATGTGACTCAATTCCGCCAAATAGACTAGAATCAACCAATAGAATTATACGTGTTTTCATATTGATACCTCGGATAAAAACAGGAGTACAGAATGTTTGAACAAACAATCGTGCAACAACTTAAAGTGGATGTCGGTGACGAATTATCGAAAAGTTTGATGAATGTGTTTATAAATGAAAGTACGAAAATTGTTGAACAGTTACTGGCATTACCCATTGATGACCAGCAGGTTATTTTACTTAGCCATAGTTTAAAAAGTTCAGCCAAAACATATGGCGCGCTGATTCTTGGCAACCTTTGCGAACAAATTGAAATGAGCGCAAAAGCAGGTAATCGCGATGCATTGGCCCAAGCTATGGCGACTCTACCTGATATTGCTAACAAGACGTTTTCACAAGCCATACAGTTCACCTGAGCCTCTAATGAAGGGTTTGATTACTTAAATCATGTGAGTTGATATAGTTGGGTTTTAGAAATTGCGAGAGTACATGATTCAAGGTGTTTAAATCATGAAGTTGCTCATTCTTAGGATTATGTTGCTCGGTATGCTCACGCTGGTCTATGAGCGAAATCGCGTCAGTGGTGATGGTAATATCATTAAATTGAAAACCAAGTAATTGGCTTAGCCATTCTTGGGTTGAAAGAGGTTGCAAATCTGCGACACTTTGCTCTTTTGCGACGTTTTCAACAAATACACGACAAGCAAGGGTTTTTTGCAGAGCCTGTTGAATGTTCGGTACCAACAAAGGAGGGAGCACACTGGTTAAGACGCTGCCAGGACCAATAAAAACATAATCTGCATTTAAAATAGCTGATGTCGCTTGTAAGGGAGCAAAGACAATGTCGTTGAGCGCGACTGTTTCAGGTACTGTTTTAAGCGCATCGATACTGCATTCTCCGAGTACTCGCTTGCCGTTGGCAAGGGTTGCCACTAAATCCACAGGCGTGTCACTCATGGGTAAAATGGTTTGTTCAACACCTAATAAATGACAAAGCCAAGTAATTGCATCGGTGGGAGAAGATGAAATTTGCGTCAGAGCAAGCAGCATTAGGTTCCCTAAACTGTGACCTGACAGTTGGCCACAATGCTCGAAACGTTGTTTGGCCATCACCGCCAGTAAGTCGTTATCCTCTGCAAGCGCGAGGATACAGCGGCGAATATCGCCAAGCGCAATAACGTTATTGTTTTTGCGAATCTCTCCTGTACTACCACCATTGTCTGTTGTGGCAACAATGGCCGTAATGTCGGCGTTTAAAGGTTTTAAAGCTAATAGCATTTGGGCTAGGCCATGGCCGCCGCCGATACAGACTATCTTCATGTGAACTCCCTTAAGAGACCAACTTCGACTCTCTTGTTTTAACTCTTAGAAAAATTAATCAAGCTTTAGGCCAAGTTCAGGAGTTTATTCAAATCTGTTGGTTAATTTCTTTGAATAATGTCTTAAAAAATTGTTTTATAAGGTAATCTTTTCTAAATTTAATCTTTAATAACTCAAAAAATTAAACAAGTAAGCACAAGAAGGCTGCTTGTTAGTGATTAAATTTTGCAATTTGCAAAGCATTAAGCACTCAAATGGAGTCATGGTGATGGAACAGAGTTTCACTACTCAGTTTATTTTTAGTTTGTTGGATGATATGTGCGCGGCTCGCAATAATGATGAAGCTTTGTTGAGTTTAAAAATAAATTTGCATGCATTGTTGCCCTGTCAAAGTATGAGTATTTTGGCGTTAGCTGCCGATCAGCAGCTCAATACGCTTATTTCTACTGAGTCAGCCTATACCCAATTGACTTGGCCTATTTGTGAGCTTTTTGAACGGGCTTTTCATGAAAAAGTGGTGGTCATTGATGATGTCACACAAGACTTGGAGTTTATGACTCAGCCTGAAACGATAAGAAACGATTGGCAAAAGGTATTGATATTTGGTCTTCATTTTGCTGATCACAAAGGCATCATTTTATTTCACCTTTCCCCTGATAGCACCTTGAGCTTAATCGATCGTTCCAAATTATTGGCACTTGAAGCCGTTTTTAAAAGTTTATTTTTACAAGTTCAACAACAACATGCTTTGAGTTTGCTGGTTAAAGAGCGTACGTCGGCATTAAAAAATAGTGAGCAGCGATTTAAAACTTATGCAGAGCTTGCGTCTGATTGGTTTTGGGAAATCGATGACGAATTAAAGTATGTCTATTTATCGAATAGTGATAATGAGATTAAGCACAATAAATATCAACATTTTTTAGGGAAAACGCCGGTCGAGCTTCGAAGTCAAAATGAAAGTACTCAATTAAAAAAATGGGGGCATTTTTTACATATTTTGAATCAGCGTGAGCCGGTAATCGATTTTGAGTACGAAGTAAAAGGTGCACATGGGCAAGACTTTTGGATTTCACTCAGTGGTCGTGCGCAGTTTGATGAACGCGATCAATTTTGTGGTTATTTAGGCATAGGCAAAGATATTTCGTATATCAAGCATCGGGAGTTTGAAATTCAAGCCGCAAAAGAAAAAGCTGAGCAAGCCAGTGCGGCTAAGTCTCGCTTTCTTGCTGTGATGTCCCATGAAATTCGCACCCCAATGAATGCCATTATAGGTATGCTTGAATTGCTTGAAGACACGGGTGTGAATGAACAGCAGCTAGAGTATTTAGAATATATTCGTAGTAGTACCGGGTTATTATTAACAGTTATTTCAGATACGTTGGATTTTGCAAAGATAGAATCCGGCACCATCGAGTTAGAATCTAATGTTGTTAATCTTGAACGATTGATAAACAACATCACTAAGCAGTTTGAAACGCAATCAGTGAAACAAGGTTTAGCGTTTAATGTATCGATATCATCATCAGTACCGACTTTAATTATGGGTGATGCACACCGCCTAGCTCAGGTATTGTTTAATGTGCTCGGCAATGCTTTTAAATTCACTCGCCACGGGTCTGTGTCGCTTTGCGTAGATAAAGTTGATCAAGATATCACTTTCACTATTCGCGATACGGGCATAGGAATGAATGCGTACACTATAAGCCAATTGTTTAAACCTTTTACACAAGCTAATTCATCAAGTCAGCGACGCCACGAAGGCGTTGGGCTTGGATTAAGCATTGCCAAGCAACTGTTGAATTTGATGCAAGGTGATATTCAATGTCGGAGTGAGTTGGGACAGTTCACGGAGTTTTATTTTTATTTACCCTACCAGGCCGCCGAACAATCTGACTCACCCAATAAGAGTCTTGCGGAGCAAAAGGTTGCTCGATTGAGTATTTTGGTGGCCGAAGATAACTTAGCGAATCAGATGGTGATAAAGGCTTTACTTGAGAAGCGGAATCATCATGTCACACTGGCTGAAAATGGCGAGGTGGCGGTAATCTTATCTAAGGCGCACTCTTATGATTTGGTGCTAATGGATATGATGATGCCAGTGATGGATGGCCTTACAGCGACAAAACTGATTCGTGAAACATTTACTGACGTGCAATTACCCATAGTGGCGTTAACGGCCAACGCGAGCTTGGCGGATAAGCAGTTGTGCTTAGACGTGGGTATGAATGACGTGCTTACTAAACCTGTTGATAGCCGATTGTTAGCACAGAAAGTCGCTCATTATGCCAAAGCGCACTAACGGCTTTATACACTCATTCAAGCAATTTTTAGTACAACGAAGTTACTGCAAACTTCTGAGTTTTAGTCCTAACTCGGTCGAATAGCCCATAGAATGGCCAATGATCCGTTGTTCTTTGTCGAGCACATAATAGGTCGGATAAGCTGAGATATTAAATTGTTGTTTGAGCGTGTTATTACCCAGCAAAATGGGCATGGATAAGTCAAGTTCTTCCACAAACTGACTCACTTCTTCGGTGTGTTGGTAATCTAAGGCTATCATGATCACATTGAGTTTTTGATTATCTAATGTATTTAGATTACTGGCGCTGAGCTTACAGACTTGGCACCAAGGTGCAAAAAAATAAATAATACTGGTTTTTTCGGCTAGCTCTTTACTATCGAACCACCTTGTTTGCTGTAATTGCGGTAAATGAAACGATGGGGCCAGTGTGCCTGTTGTGATTAAATGCCGTTGTTGGTAGGAACTAATCGCGTAATAAATTATGACTCCAATCAGGCACTGTCCGAGCCCACGGAGTATTTTTTTTAAGGTCACAGATAAATCGTTTTTTTTACGCAGAGTCATCGTTAATTGGCTTTCATTTTTTTAAGTTGTTGTTTGAGTTGTAATGCAGCGAGTGCATACCCGCCATTGGCGCCATCAACAAAGTGAATGTGATCTTTGTCGTAATCGTTAACCATGCAAGTGATGAGTGAGGCATGACTTTGATGGAGGCCAAAAGCGATGTGATTATTGTTTTGATACTCTAACAACAAGCTTTTTAATTGCTCTCCTTGCTGGTGGGTGCCAGAAATAATCATCCTTAATGTTTCATCAAATTTTTGAAAATCAGAATTAATCACTAAACGATGCTTATAGGCTCCCCAATCCGTAGCGTCTGTTATGACGTTGTTCTTCATTACATAGATACCAATCAGTCGAAGGTATTGTAATTTCAAAAAATAAGATATTTTTTGCCATCCGTTTGCAAGGCGGTTTCGGATGCGACTTTCGATGGATAATAGCTTAAATGAGTGGGTGAGGGATAGGCTATTTTCGCGAAGGGGGTGATAGTGCTGCTCCGAAATATAGATGCGGCGAATATGGGCAATGATCTCTTTGTAGAGCTGGTTTTGGTCAGCGTGTTTATCTGTGACTTGGATCAGCAAGCTAATGTTTTCTTGATGGGGTGTTGGCACTTCATTCCAGCGACATTCAAATCCTTCAAATAACGAGTGATTTTCTGGTGCATCGCCATCAATTAAATAGGGATTATTATCTGTTGAGTCTTTGATGAGCTTTTCGGCTGTGCCTAGCCCTTCTGCGCTAAACATGGCTTGTTGGAAACTCGAATGGGGTTGATATTTTGCGACCAACACGTCTGCATTCATTGCCCGAAGCGTCCCAATAGGGACAAGTCCAGTTCGTAATGTTAAGCCAAATTGAGTACGGGCTAATTCTTTTGCGGCACACAGTGCTTGAGTGACTTGTTGAATACAACTATCAGGAAAGCATAATGTGGCGCCATCTCCGCCAAATACATAGGGTACGCTGAGTGGTTTTAGGTTATTGAGCAGTGCGACAATTGAAGCCACGCCGACAGCATTGACCTCTTTATAGCGACCTTGCTCAATGGCGTGAGTTGAGCCTTCTACATCGGTCACCACCACACTCCAATTATCAGGAAGGGGCTGGTAATAGCGTGTGTCAGTTAGATTTTCAAAATTAGAAAATCCAGTGAGCTGTTGATAAAAATGATCAGTGTCTTGCACGATAGACCTTATGATTAAATGAGTCACCCAAATACACACTATAAACAACTCACTGCCAGAAGCGAGGTGAATTAGCTATTTCTCAGTGTCGCGATAAAACAACAAGGGAATAAAAACCAAATCGGCATTAATCAAGCTCTAAAAACAAAACCATTAAAATCAGTGGGTTAAAATTTATATGAAAATCTTTTGTGGTTTTTTCTTGAAAAGATAATGCGTGACCATATTAAGTTTATTGAAGGCGCCTGATGGGCCTTTACCATTTCCAACCAAAAGTAATGGTTAACAATATTATGCCAGTTCATTGTGAATGGCAGAAAATTTTATATCGCTTTATATGAGGATATCATTATGCGTACAGTAGATTTATCACCACTTTATCGTTCATTTATTGGATTTGATCATTTAGCATCATTGATGGATGCAGCAGCAAGAACCGACAAGCAACCGAGCTTTCCTCCTTACAATATTGAACTGATCGCTGAAGATAAATATTTAATTACCATGGCCGTGGCAGGTTTTAATGATAATGAACTACACATTGAAACCGAAAACAATACCCTTAAAGTCACGGGTGTGAAAGCGGACAAAAACGCCGATAAGCCAGAGCGCAACTTTATTCACCAAGGGATCGCAGAGCGAAACTTCGAACGTAGATTTCAATTAGGTGACCACGTAAATGTCGTGGGGGCTAATTTAGAAAATGGCTTACTTTATGTTGAATTAGAACGCAAAATTCCAGAGGCACTTAAACCTCGCAAAATAGCCATAGGCACAAGCAAACTGCTTGAAAACGTCAATTAAAAGCTCAATATATCAGTCATTTTTCCCTGAAAACGCTCATCTTTGATGGGCGTTTTTTGTCTTAATCTGAGTTAAATATGGCTAAAAACTTAAATTGAACCAGACTTAAACTAATTTATTGTATTAATTTAGGTTTCATATGGTATCTAAGCCTGCAATTTGTATTACCACTTATCAGCGAGAAGCGCTACTCGCGACTCTGTTGTCGTCTTTATCGACACAATCAGTCAAGCCATATCAGGTCATTATTACTGATAATGCAGCCAATTCTTCAGTCACTACTGTGGTCGAGCGATTTGCTGACTCTTTAGCTATTACCCTCTGCCATGAGCAACAACAAGGCGTTGTGCATGCGCGAAACAAGTGTTTGGAGAGCTTTCTCGTGACTGATGCGGATGCTTTGGTGTGGATTGATGACGATGAATGGCCACAACACGATGATTGGTTGGCTAATTTATTGAAAACACAGGTTCAAACACATGCAGATATTGTGTGCAGTGATGTGCTATCAACTCCTGAAGATCCGAGTAAGCAGTTTTTAGTTCATGCACTCTATCCAAAGCCAATGGCGCAATCTCAAGGCGAAGAAGTTCGTTTTTTTTATACCAATAATACACTACTAACACGTCGTGTGATTGAGCAAGTCGGCATGTTTGATTTACGATTTAATCAAACGGGGTCAGAAGATTACGACTATTGTTTACGGACAAAACAGCTCGGTTTTAAAATTGCCTATGCCCAAGATGCAAAAGTCATCGAGTTACACCCTGAGTCGCGAAGTCACCTAGGTTGGTTTGCATTACGTGGTATTCGACTTGGACAGGGCGCGACACGGGTGATGCTTAAACAACATGGGCTGCTTAAAAGTATTTTATTAACACCGATTTATAGCGGTTATCGATTTTTAGATGCGTGTAGGCTAGCCCTTAAAGCCTTATGTTGTGCTGATAAGGGACTTGGGTTTGCTGCGACGCTCCGATTTTGCTCGTCTTTTGGCACCGTACTGGGTTTATTTGGAATGAAATATGCTGAATATAAGCCCAGTGAAAAAACATCCTTGTCTGAGTAGACATTATCTTGATATATCTACAATAATGTAGTTAGGACTGATTCAACGAGTACGGGATAAACCATGCAAATAGCTGCAAAACCATCTGATGAGAACCTCAGGCTGAAAACGTTATTCAGTTACGATATTCTCGATACTGATGGAGAAATTGTTTTCGATGAACTAACCCAGTTGGCATCTGAAATTTGTGACACGCCGATAGCTCTAATCAGCCTAGTTGACCCTGACAGGCAATGGTTTAAGGCCAAAGTGGGTTTAGATGTGAGTGAAACAGAGCGCGATATCGCATTTTGTTCCCATGCGATTTTACAGCAGGATTTGTTTGAAGTATGTAATGCATTAGAAGATGAACGTTTTGCTGATAACCCTCTGGTTACAGCAGGCCCTGAAATCCGTTTTTATGCAGGCACCCAACTCGTTGCGCCAAATGGTCAGCCAATAGGGACACTCTGTGCGATTAGTGATAAACCTAAAAAGCTGACAGATAAACAGAAAAAGGCTCTCACCATTTTAGGTCGCGAAGTTATTGCACAATTAGAGCTGCGTAAAACAATGCTCTCACTCGCGCAAGCCAATCAAAACAAAACTGACTTTCTGTCTCGAATTAGCCACGAAATTCGCACTCCTTTAAATGCCATTATTGGCTTCAGTGATATTTTGATTGAGCGAGAATCTGATTATAACTTACCTGATGAGGCGGCCGAGTATGTTCGCCACATCAGCTTTAGTGGCAAGCACTTACTGTCTGTGATCAATAGCGTGTTGGACTTAAATAAAATTGAAGCAGGAAAAATGGAATTAGCCAACGAAGTCGTTATTTTGGCTACGTTTTTGCGAGATATCCATGGCATGCTGGCCAGTGAAGCAAAAAAATCGGGTATTGAACTGAGATTAGACTTAGCTGATAACCTTCCTGCTACCTTGAGCGTTGATCGTTCAAAACTGGCTGAAGTGCTGGTTAATTTAATGAATAACAGTATTAAGTTTTCAGATGCAGGACAACATATCACAGTCAAAGTCTCACTGTCATCCAACCAAGAAATCTGCTTTGAAGTTATTGATGAGGGAATTGGCATCAGTGCTGCAGATCAAGCAAAGCTTTTTTCAAAATATCAGCAAGTGGGAAACCATCAGCGTGGCGGAACCGGGATTGGCCTATGTCTGTGTAAAGGATTTATTGAGTTAATGGGTGGGACGTTGCATGTGCAAAGTGAAGAAGGAAAGGGAACCCATATTAAGTTTTATCTTGGGCAAGGAGCTGCTTCAACTAAGATTACAGAACAAAGAAATCCCAATAAACAGCTGATAGCCTCTTCACTTAATGTTCTAATCGTCGAAGATAACCCACTTAACCAAATGGTTGCGCAAGCTTTATTTCAATCTCTTGGCTGTATCGTCACCATGGCAGCAACTGGTGAGGAAGGAGTGTCATTGGCTACAGAGCAAGCTTACGAATGCATTTTTATGGACATTCAGTTACCCGGTATTTCGGGTTATCAAGCGTTGCAGCAAATCCGAGATGCTGGTGTCGATACACCTATCATCGCGTTAACGGCTGACGTCTTTTCAAGTGATTATTTAAAAGAAGGGTTTGATGGTTTTATAAGTAAGCCTATGGAGCGGGCAGTTTTAATAAATGTGATTAATCAAACCTTGCAATCTCATCAATAAAAAGCCCTAGAAGGGCTGTTTATTTGGTTCATTTAAGCTCAGTGTTAACTGAGCAATCATGACTTTAGAAAGCGGGCTTTGCTCTGTGCTAATAATAAGTTGCTTGTCATTTTGCCACACGATCCCTTCCCATTGCGCGTACAAGGGGAGCTGGTAATACTGGGCAGTTGTTGTAACAACCTTATTATCTCTTACATCGAATAACCAAACAAAAGCATGGCCAAACAAGCGATTTTTACTGTAACCCAATAACGCGAGCTGCTGAGTTTTTGGATGATAATCGGCCGCAGTGATTAAACCATTAATATTATACGTAGCCTGAGAGGCTATTGATTGAGAGCCTTCGCTTAATGGCACGTGATATAAGTCTGTGTAGTTATTTTCCCAGTTTTTAGAAAATAACCACATAGTATCATTCACTAAGGTGATCGCCTCACAGTCAAAATTATGTTGGTATTTTTTTAGCTGAGCCGGTTTATTTAAGTAACTAAACACAATCGCTAATGACGGTTCGATGGTGTGCTGTTTTGCTTCGTTAATAGACTGCCACGGTACTTGGTAAAGGGTGAATTGATTACGCGCCCCTGAATTATTGCCACAATCTGCGATGTATAAATGATCGTTATCACTGGCTAACGATTCCCAATCTTTGTTTGTGGCCTGATTGAGTGTCACTTTTTGCTCTATTGTGTTTAATTCAGCCGATAAGCCATAAAGAGTGGGGGTATCTCCACTATCATTGATACTCCATAGTTGATTGTTAAAGAGTGCTAGCCCTGAGGTTTCCTTTAACGCTTGCGGTGGATGAGCGAGAGGCTTGAAATGAACTTGTTGGTGATTGAGCACGGTGGCCGATAACTCTTTAACTGAAATGTTATTGGCATTAATTCCCTGTTCGCGAGCAGTACAGCCCATTTGAGTGAGTAACAGTAAGAGAAGTAAACAATGTATCAGCTTCTTAGTCAGCATGGTTTTCAACACTGTGATAATGTATAAGATTGCAGAGAATAGCGTTTTTAACGCCGACTGTCAGTAGGGCGTAGTTACTTGTGCTTGAGAGTGTGGTGGTCGAATCAGGCACATTACACGTACGGTTTAGACTAAGGGGTGTGTAAAAAATGTCGGTGACCCATGTATTATTCTGCAAAGTGAATTTGATTTTTACCATGATGTTTGCTTTGGTACATGGCTTTATCAGCACGATTAATAAGTGCTTGCGGGTTGTTTTCTGATTCCCACATAGCGACACCAATACTGGCCCCAACACGTGCCGTGATCGACTGGTGCAGATCTAGCTCAAGGGGAATATCATGATTAATCAACTTTAGCTTATGTTCAATTAAATCAAGGGTTTTTTCTTTTGGCTCGCAGCCAATTAAGACCCAAATAAATTCATCTCCACCTAATCGCGCAACAAAATCATTGACACGTTTATGTTCTTCTAGTCGATTTGCTATCGTGATTAAGACATCATCACCCGCTTGATGGCCAAATTTATCGTTAATGGCTTTAAATCCATCGAGATCAATCATCACAACGGTAATAGACTGTTTATTCCTATTTGAATTGTTGATTTGAGTTGTTAAATATTGAAATAGTGCGGGGCGATTAGCTAACCCCGTTAGGGTATCAACCCAGGCTTGTTGCTGGATTTTAGTTAACAGACTATGTCGCTCCACTGCATAGGAAATGGCGCGCGAGAGAATCGCGCTATTGGCTTGCGCTTTGGGCAAATAATCTTCTGCGCCCATTTTAATGGCTTGCTCTCCTAAATCTTCATCATCAACGCCAGTAAAAACAATCACAGGCAGATCCGTGCTCTGTTCTTGTAGAGCCGTTAAGGTTTGCAGTCCTTGTGTTTGTTCGAGCCCCAAATCTAGTAATATAAGATCAGGCTTGGCGTGCTCTAAGGTGAGTTGGGCTTCTTCAAGTGATTGGGCATGCAACAGCTCATAGGTTTTACGAAGATCTTTAGCCAGCATTTGACGAACTAAATAAAAATCATCGAAGTTATCTTCAATAACTAACACACTAAAGTCTACATGGTGTTGTCCGAGAGTTAATGTTGGTGAAACTAGCATAGGTTCAAATCCTTATGAAAAAATAACTGGAGGGCATAGTACATTTTAATTACTGCCTTTTAATGTGACGATACCAAACCAGTAATCACATAAATCCTGCAAAATATTGACTGTTTCAGTAAATGTATCGGGTTTAATAATAAATGAGTTGGCTCCAACCTGGTATGAATCTGCGATATCTCGACTCGATTGAGAGGTTGAATAAATAATACAAGGGGTACTACAAAACTGTTTTGATTGTTTAACTTTTTTTAATGCTTCGTACCCACTAATCATGGGCAGATTCAGGTCGAGCAAAATAAGCTGCTTAACGGGCTCTGTTGGTTTTTCCAAAAATGTGAACAGCTCATTAGCCGAACTTAAACACACGAGCTCAATACGATAGGTTATTTTTTCTAGTGCGCGTTGTACTAGGTATTGATCATCAGCGTCGTCATCAACAAACAAAATTCTAAAACAATCGCTCATTAAACCACTCCTTTTGTCGGTAGTGTGATGATAAATTCACACCCAAGAGATTGATGGCTATTTGCTTTTATATCACCCTCATGGGCTCTGATTATCTGTTTGCAAATAGCTAACCCCATACCATATCCCAGAATCTTATTGGGCGCTAAACGTTTAAAGGGTTGAAAAATATCAGAAGCGTACTTTTGATCAAACCCAATGCCATTGTCTGTTATCGTTAACATTAGTTTATCGTTAACATTAGTTTATCGTTAATGGTTTGGCTGGAAAAAGTAACCACCAGTGCCCGAGATTCATCTCGATAGCGAATACTATTAGTGACTAAATTACGTAATACTTGTAAAAAGCTATTCAAATCCGCATCAATGATGAAATCTTGTTCAAGCAGTATAGTACATTGGCTCTCTTTGATAGCTTGCGAAAGATCTTCTTTGAGCAGTTCAACTAGGCCAGAAAATTGCAGTTGTTCTTTATGTAGTTGGTGTTTAGAGTAGCGGGAAAGTTGCAATAAACTATTAATCATACCGCGCATGCGACTGGCCGCATCGGTGATACGGCTAAGTTCGTATACGGCATCAGGATCACTTAATTTTCCGACTAATCTGTCACTTAAACTATCAGAAAATGCACTGATTTTACGTAAAGGTTCTTGCAAGTCATGAGAGGCTGAATAAGCGAACTTTTCCAGCGCTAGATTTGATTCTGCTAGTGCACTTTCGACTTCTTTTCGTTCAGTAATATCTTCAATGACTGAAATAAAATGGCTGGGATTATCCCATTCATCTATCACTAACGAAACGGTCAAATAAGCCCAAATAACACGACCACTCTTACAAATATAACGTTTTTCAATGGAGTATTGTGTTTGCTCTCCAGACATTAATGTTGCTACTAATTCTAGATCTTCATCGAGGTCATCAGGGTGGGTAATTTTTTGAAAGTTCAAACTGAGCAATTCTACTAAGTTATACTCGAGTATTTCACATATTTTTTTATTCGCTTTGAGCCAAGAACCATCCAAACCAACATGTGCTATCCCTACTGCGGCTTGTTCGAATGTAGTATAAAAGTCTTGTGATAAAGAACGGATCTTATCTTTCTGTTCTTTTTGATCAGAGATGTCAAAGAAAGTACCAATGATTTCTTTGACCAGGTGCAGGTCATTGAACGAATAGACAGATTGTTTACAAAAGCACCATACCCAATGCCCATTTTGATGCTGGATCCGAAATTCAAGTGAGTTAGCTTCACTGTTTTGATTAGTGAACAAGTCGTTAAATTGCGTTTGTAACATTACTTGATCGTCAGGATGAATCAATTCGATAAAGCTCTTCTGACTTTGTATGATTTCAAGTTGTTTAAAGTTATAACCGGTTATTTCACAAAACTGTTTATTAACAAAGGTGATGCGCTGCAAAGGCAGATCATAGATAAACATACCACTGAGAGATTTGTTTAAAATGGCATTTAAGAACCGACTTTTTTCACTTATTTCGATTTCGAGCTCTTTTAAATAATTTACATTAGTTAGTGTTCCTGACATTAATAATGGCTGGTTATCAGTATCAAAAATAGTGTTTCCTCTTGCTCGGACCCATTGATATTGCTCCGGTGACACTTGCCCTCTATATGTAACATCATACTTTTGTTGTTGAGTTACATGCTGCTCTAATGCTTCAAGCACTCTGTCTTTATCATCTGGGTGAATATGTTCACGCCATAGATTAAAGTCTGCTTTTGTTGTATCAGGGTTAACTCCTAGCATGTGCATTAATCGGTTTGAATACCACACATCATTACTTTGGATATTCCATTCCCAGATGCCATCTTCGGTGGCATCAATTACTCGCTGTAATCGATTGGATTTTTCGAAGACAAAATTGAGGTCGCTGATTGTTTCGTATGTATTGTTGACACTCGCAAAAACATGCTTTTCATTGTTGAAGTCATGCGTAGACAGACTCACTTCGACCCATACTTCGTTTCCATATTTTGTTTTCCCTCTTACTGTCCGACCTGATGCCATAGCATGCGCTTGCTCGGGTTGGTTTAAATAGCTTTGTGTTAATACGTGATGAAATTTGGCTTGCTCATCGTTGAGCAAAGCAGCTAAAGGCATACCAACTAATTCATCAGGTTCATATTCAAAAAGTTTAGCGAGTGCATTATTCACTACTCGGATGGTTTGATTGGTATCTATAATGAGTAACCCTGTTGGAAGTAACTCTAATGCAAACTTAAAAATCGCCTCTGATTTTTGGGTTTGCTCTGCATGTGCGCGTCGTGATTTTTCCGTAGCAGCACGATTAATAGCTTCTTCTAATTGTTGAGCCGAAGGAATAGCGAGCAGTGTGTTAATGTTTTTAAATAGAATGAGAGCTGTGGTTATTGAAATAATAGCGGTAATTGCTTTTAAAATGCCATGCACGCCATAAGAGCCATGCCAAATGGTATAAATAGAAAATAAATGTGTAATACCACAGCATAGGATGAACAAAGCAAATAAAATGAAAATACCTTTGAACCTTAAATCTTTGCGTTGTTTAACAAATATCCATAGTGCAATAGGGATTGAAAAGTAGGCGGTGGCAATCAATAAATCTGAAAGAACATTCACCCATAAAATACCAGGCTGCCATAAATAGCAGTGGCCGTGGGGCATGTAACTCGAGTTGAAAAAAGCCTCAAGAGGTGTTTGCATTCATACTCTCCTTGTAAGCGGTTACGTTCAATTAAGCGTAGCGTATTTGTTGTATTTTTAATCTGTTAGGTCAGCTTTATTCGCTGATTGATTATTAAAATATAAGTTTGATTAGCAAAAATGACATATTGTTTCGTTAAACTTAATGGAGTTTGATAAACAGAGTAATCTATGCAAATTTATAATTTTTTAAGCTGTGTTTTATTATGTGTCGTGAGTTTGTCAAGTTTAGCGAATGTATCTGTGGGGGTGAGGCCTAATTACCAAATAGAGCTTTTAGCGCCGAGTGTATTGAAATCACGTTTAAAAAGCTGTGAACATAAACCAATGAAAGGCCAATCATTTGCGATTGGGCATCGAGGAGCTCCCCTTCAATTTCCAGAGCATACCCGTGAATCATATATAGCAGCCGCCAAAATGGGAGCCGGGGCATTAGAGTGTGACGTCACATTTACCAAAGATGCTCAATTGGTTTGCCGCCATTCACAATGTGACCTACATGCGACTACGGATATTTTATTACAGCCAAGTTTGGCTAAAACGTGTCGACAACCTTTTGAATCTTATAATGAGCAAACAGGGCAAGCAGCTTCAGCATTGTGTTGTACATCAGATATCACAGTTGATGAGTTTTTAACCCTAAAAGGCAAAATGGATGGTGTGAACCCCAAAGCAAAAACACCGGCTGAATTTGTCCAAGGAACTGAAAAGTGGCGCACTGATTTATATGCACAAACGGGTACATTGATGACACATAAACAGAGTATCCAATTGTTTCAATCGCTCGATGTCAAAATGGTGCCTGAGCTAAAACAGCCTATGGTTGAGATGCCTTTTTTTGGGCTCACACAAACACAATACGCGACGATGTTATTCAATGAGTATCAGCAAGCTGGGGTGAAATGGCAGGATGTTTGGCTGCAATCATTTCAGTTTTCTGATATTGAGTTTTGGCTCGCGCACCCCACTATCCCTGCTGAGCAGATTGTGTGGCTGGATGAGCGTTATGAGCAAGCTGAATTTAATGCCAATGATCCCTCAACATGGCAACCGTCCATGCAGCAACTGGCTCAAGCGGGGCTAAAAAACTTAGCTCCGCCTATTTGGGTTTTGGTTCAGCTCTCTGAGCAAGGTGAGATCATTCCATCGGCCTATGCATTAGCTGCCAAAAAAGCAGGATTAAATCTGATTGCTTGGTCTTTTGAGCGTTCACCGCCGCGTGGTGCGATGTGGTACTACCAAAGTGTGCAATCTGCAATTCGTCATTCGGGTGATAAACTTGTTGTGCTTGATGTTTTAGCACAACAAGTAGGAGTCAAAGCGGTGTTTTCTGATTGGCCAGCTACAGCGGCTTATTATGCAAATTGTTTAGATTTAACTGGGCTTTAGTACCACACAAGTGCGCAATTTATCAGAGCCGAATTGAGACATTTTATCAAAGTCTGCTCGGGCAATCGGTAAATGCTGGCAATCGAGTGGATCGGGGCGTTCATCGTCAGGATCTGGATCATGCACATATAAGCACACTTCATCAATCGCAGTTACGGCAACCCAATGAGGGACTTTACGGCCATCCATGCGGTATGTGCTAATCAAAATTAAAATGGCATAGCCGCTTTGCAGCCATTGTTCTACCTGTATTTGGCTAAAATCTTGGTAGTGAACATTGATACCTAGTTGCTCTGATTTACTTCTAAATTGTTGCTCGACCACTTGCATCACTTCTTTTTTGTGCGCGCTGCGTACACCGTCAATAAAAAGAGGGCGCTGGTGGCTGATGTAACAATCAACAGGGTAGCCGCGATGTTTTGCTGCAATAGCTAAACCTAAAGGATGGCAACCACCATGGCCTGAGGTCATAAAAATAGTGGTGGCTTCTCGCCAAATATCGAGCTCTAGCATTTGATTTGGCACAAGAGTGGTATCCAATGACGCCATGGCCATCATTAAAGATGCCGGCCCGCAGGTAAACTCGGTGGTTTGTTGATACCAAGGAACCGGTTTTGGCTGCTTTGCTGCAACTAGATTCCGGATCCGCTTTTGCATCCGCAGGGCATCGCTATGATCGTGGTAGTATTGGCTGTATTCACCAAATTTTTTGTACCCTAGTTGCTGATACAGACTAATCGCGGCAAGGTTGGGTTTGGCTACTTCTAGTCGCATAAATAACCGCCCAGAATCTGCAGCAGCTAACTCTAAATGAGCCAATAATTGCTTGGCGATGCCTAATCCTCTGGCGTTAGGACTAATCGCCAATGAGTATAAGCGGGCCAGTTGAGTGCCTTTATGAAGTAACACTAATCCGTAGCCGAGCAATATTTGTTCTTGCTCTGCAACATAAATGAGGCAATTGCCGGACTTGAGCCAGCGTAAAAAGCTTCGTCGACTAATTTTATCACTGCTAAAACACGTGTTTTCGAGGGCTTCAAGTGCAGTCAGATCACTCATTACTGCGGGTCTGAAAAGAGGGGAGATCAACGTTTGTTGCTCATAAAATTACCTGTGTAGTGAGAATTGTGCGCTTTGAAAAAATAGTTGTAAAGTATTGAAATACTATAGTTTGACAACTTATTTTAATCGTCAGGATGAGATGAATATTTTATTTAAAAAATCAATGTTTTTATTTGCATTTATGAATATTCCACGTTATATAGCTGTTTTAACCCCTTAAGTTGGGGTGCCCAGACCGTCAGAAATGATGTGGCAAGCATTGCCCTAGCGACCTATTTATAATTGGAATAAATATGAGTTCAGTCCATCATAAGAGTCACTCAGATAATCATCATCATGGTTTACCCGATTCATTTATTCATCTCCTTAATTCGCTGCTACGTAACCCAAGCGTGGTTGGAGCGGAGCATTCTTTTTTTCGAGTTTTACAACGAGAGTTAGAAGAGCGCGGTGCGAAAGTCACTTGGTATGAAGGTGTGCTCGTAGCTCAAGGAAACGATCCCCACAGCATTATGTTTTCAGCGCATATCGATCGTCATGGTTTAGTCTGTACAGGCCCAAATGAATTTCAATACGCTGCGTTTGTTTCAGGGGCTCGCTCAGATCTGCTTGGCAACTCAGTCAGTGAACAGTTGATGAAAAAGATTGTTGAGCGTTTTTCGCAAGGGGCTGTCTATGCGTATGAACCTTGGTCAGGCGCATACCGCGGTCAAGGTGAAATCACCGGCACATACATTTGTGAACACCGTAATAACCTTATTTTTGAAGTGGCGGGACTTGAGCATTTGGTGGCTGGTACTCCTGTGGCTTTTTTGGATAAGCTCAAAATAACCGACAGTGCGCTTGTTGGTCAGCTCGATAATGTGTTGACCGCGGCGGCTTTGGTCTATTTATTTGAAAGAGGCTTTCAAGGGACTGCATTTTTCACCGCACAAGAAGAAGCAGGTAAAAGTTGGCGTTATCTACTGGAATGGTTTCGCCGTTTTGGCGGTTCAACCAATCAGTTAATCGTAGTGGATACAAGTCCATATCCGGATTTTGCCACGGCACAGTTACAGCATTTAGTGCTACGAAATAAAGATGCCAATGCACCCTTTAACCAAGCTTTAACCAAAAAATTAGTGAAAGTATGTAAAAAGCATAAATTACAGGTGCAATTTAAAGACGAATACGTTGAATCAATCAATGAGCAACGTATCGCCCGTGGGGAAGAGCCTGCGTCATTGGGTTCGACTGAAATGGGGCGAATTATTGCCGCGTCGAATGGTCTAGTTGATGGCACGACGTTACAAATTCCAACATCAGGTTATCATACCATGGAAGAGTCCGCGCCTTTAGAGTCGGTGCACGCTTTTTTAACCTTGTTAATGGCTCTATCAAATCTTAAATTCTAGGAAATTATAAAAGAATGTATAAAACTTTAGTTGTTGCACCATCAATTGATGCTGTACTGGCTGGTGATAACTATGACGTTATCACGTTTGAACAATACTTACAGGATTACCCGAAGAAGAATGAACCAAAAACCCGAGTGATTAACCTGTGTGACACCGAACATTATTTAAGTCAGGGATATTATTGTTCTTTGCTCGCAGAAGCTCGCCAGCATAAAGTGCTCCCTAGTGTGAGCACTATTAATGACTTGCGTCATTTAGCCAGTAATAGTGACAGTGCTTTAGTGTTTAGTTCTGATTTGGTGCAATTGGCAATGGATGAGCCTTTAGATGTCTATGCATTTTTTGGATATGTAGAACTGGATGGGTTAAAAAAACTCGCTCGCCGTGTCTACGATAAATATCCCGCTCCAATTATAAAACTTAGCCTCACAATTGAAGGGACAGGCTTACATTTAAGTGTCAGCCGCTGCGCTTATTCGGAGTTACCGATTGCGCTGCACAGTCTTTTTATGAAAAAACTAAATGAATATACGCAGAGGATATGGCGACAATCGGCTTCACAGCGAAAATTACGTTGGGACATGGCCATTTTAGTCAATCCCGAAGAAAGTCACCCACCGAGTGACAAAGATGCTATCAGTCGTTTTATCAAAGCAGCGGCAAAAGTCGGCATCAATGCGCATACCATTACGGCTAAAGAAGCGAATCATATTGCACAATATGATGCATTGTTTATTCGTGAAACTACCGCAATTGATCATCATACTTATCGAATTGCACGTAAAGCCGAGCAAGAAGGCTTAGTGGTGATTGATGATTCCACTTCAATCATGCGGTGTTGTAATAAGGCTTTTTTACACGATGCATTTAGTTATAACAAAGTACCTTCACCGAAAACGCAGGTCGTGATCAGTACTGAGCCCGGGAGCATTGAGCAAATAGAGGCAGCATTTAGTTATCCGATGGTATTAAAATTACCAGAAGGGGCATTTTCTAAAGGGGTCTTTAAAGTCAAAGACCGAGGTGAATTAATCCATCAACTCGATGATTTGCTTAAAGGGACTGCACTGGTGCTTGTTCAAGAATACTTATACACCGATTTTGACTGGCGAATTGGGGTATTAAATGGCCGAGCCATTTATGCTTGTCGTTATCATATGGCGCGAAACCATTGGCAGATTTATAACCATGGTTCAAAACGGTTTTCTTCAGGTGGGTTTGAGACATTGCCAACATTTGAAGTGCCAAAGAAAGTACTCGATGCCGCTATTAAGTCATGCTCGATCATCGGTAAAGGATTGTATGGTGTGGATATTAAACAAAAAGGCAAACAAGTGTATGTCATTGAAGTCAATGATAATCCAAGTATTGACCATAAAGTTGAAGATGCATATTTAGGCAATGAGCTTTACATGCATATTATGACTGAATTTGCGGCACGATTAGAAAAACGCGGCCGTTAGTCGAATTAATTGCAATGAATATAAAAGGGCACTGTAGGTGCTCTTTTTAATGATTTTAATCCCTAAATTTAGGCATTAAAAAAGGCCAAACCCGAAGGTTTCGCCTTTTTTTGTTCTGCATAGAACAATTAGTCAGTTAACGAGTGTTAACTAAATCGTTAGCAATTAAAGAGCTACGATTTTCTCAGCTTGAGGACCTTTTTGACCTTGAGTTACGATGAACTCAACTTTTTGGCCTTCAGCTAAAGTTTTGAAACCTTCACCAACGATGTTACCGAAGTGAGCGAACACGTCAGGACCATTTTCTTGAGCGATGAAACCGAAACCTTTAGCTTCGTTAAACCATTTTACTGTACCAGTAGTTGTAGTAGACATAATAATATCCTAATTCTTTTTGAGTAATATAAGCAGTTTCAGTATGAAGACTGCCGTTGATCTGGAAGTATTGCAATTACTTATAAAAAACAGGACGAGTTACTAAACTTCGAAATGGTATGCATAAATAAGGTCGTACTTTCAAACAGAGCTCAGTGTAGCCTATATCATTTGAGAGTCAAGCACTGATTTTCTTTGCTTGTCATAATAAATCCAGAGGTGGGGCTGTTTGTTTTTTGCTCAGGTTAATCTGTTGTTAAAAACGCTATATCAGTCCCCTTTTTTAGAATAAATGTGAATATTATGTAAATTTTATTTGCTGTTTGTTTTTTACTCTGCCATAGATCGGAGGTCTGAGGACGTACCTCAGTTAAAATTAAACACACATTGAGACAATTTATGACAACAAAAACACGATTAATCTGGCTGCTACTTGGCTGCCTGAGTTGGCAAGTTCATGCAAAAACGGGCTTAGCCTTTATACATGGAACGGGAAATCAAACGGATGCTTATAATGATTATTGGACGGGAGGGTTTATCAATAATGTTCGACAGGGTTTAGCCGATCCTAATTTATTGACTGTCATTAACTGTGACTTTGATCAATACATGTGGAGTACACAAGCATCTGGTTGTTTAGCGCAGCAACTCACAGACTTTATTGCTAAAGAGGGGATTACTGACCTCAAAGTTATTACTCATTCTAATGGTGCAAATGTTCTGCGCTGGATTTTATCAAATCCGACTTGGGATAACCGCTTTGTGCCATTAATTGAAGTTATTTCGCATGCAATTGCAATTGCGCCATCAAGTGGCGGCACTCCTTTAGCTGATGCAGTGACCGCAGGTAATGCATTTGAGTCTTCTTTAGGTTGGATCTTAGGCTACAAAACCGATGCAGTGAAACAACAGCAAGTCGCATGGATGGCTAATTATAATGCAAGTTGGTTGCTAGGCACCCAGAATAGACCCAATTTACCTACTAAGTTTGAAGTCGTTGTAGGCAGTGATGTTGATTCGGCTATCTGGGATGGAGATAGTTATTGCGCAGGTTATCAATATCAGGTGGCCTTAGAAGTAACACAAAATTGGTTGGATAGTTGCTCCGATGGCTTTTTAAATTGCAGTTCACAAATGGCAGCTGGAGATGTTTGGTTTACTGACAAGCAAAAAACCAGAGGCAAAGAACCCCTTAGTCATCAGCAAAGTCGCCGAGATTGTTTTAATTTGGGCTCCATTTTGAAAAACCGCATATAAAGGATCACAGAATGAATAATGTAACGAAATCCGTTGGTCTTTTTTGGTTGATGAGTGCGCTTATATCAATGAATGTAAGTGCAACAAACAAGCAAGTAAATGATTACAAGGTCACAGCCACATCACCGATCACACTTAATGATCCCCATGCAGACAATACACAAGCTGTTGTGTATATCTGGCCTAAACCTCAAAATATAACTGCGCTCACAACAACAGAGCAAACGCTAAAAAGTAATGAGTATTGGCAAGAAGTTACCGGAGAGCAGCTCTCGGCGGGGGTGGCAATTTATACCACTTCGACAGAAGCATTTATCCGTATTGCCCCTAAAACACATTATAGCGAAGGAGAAGCATTGCAAAGCGAGCCCTTGAATGCTCGATTGTTAAAAATTAGACCTGATAGTCCGCAATCGCATTTTCAAGCGATTGAACAAACCGTATCGCAGCAAGAAATGAGTTTAGCGGGTTTTAACGATGGCAGTATCGCGTTAACCACGAATGCTCAGCAAGGTGTCGGACGACTAGTGATGCAAAGTCAGCAAGGATTAGCAGCGAATGCCACTTATTTAATGCATGTAAAAGAAAAATATAGTCCTCATCAGCTGCAAGTTATTGCGGATAATACATTTCAAGCACATGGTCAGGGGTTTAAACTCGTCGGCCGCCTTGCTGGCGAGATGATTGATGAAGCCCACACGGCTCTGAACTTAATCAGTCCCGAAGGCGTTAAAACTCCTGCCGATTTTCAAAAAGGGCGAGTGGTACTACCGAATGATTTAGAAAATGTCGGTGCATATAAAGGGTTTTATGAACTTGAAATGACGACCGAAAAAGTGCTTGCTGGCCTGACGGTAAAACGCAGCATAAAAGTACCTTTTGCACATGTTATCAAGACAGCACAATTAGAGAGCATGTCGCCAAAGATTGATCAGGCGAATAAAATCTCGATGCCAGTGAAAATCTTGCATTCTGGGCGTTATGCGGTCACGGCAACCTTGGCACAGCATTCATCAACGGGTCAGATTGAATATTTGCAAACTATCGAGGTGGCACAGTGGCTAAATGAAGATGGCATATTTGAATTGCCTTTTACGATTGATAATCAACGTCTGCAAACAGGGCCGGTTTTTTTAGCCAATGTGAAGCTAGTCGATCAAAGCCGAATGATGTTGCTTGAGCATCATGAGCGCTTCTAAGCTTTAGTAATATTGCAGAGTAAAAAAGCCAGAGTTCTGGCTTTTTTTATGTAGTGTTAACCCAGAATCGGGTTGATTAGTTCGAGTTTGATTTTTCAATGGCTTCGCGATGAGCCTTAATTTTTTCTGCTAATTCTTCAATGGCTTTGTGTGCATCTTCTGATAATTCGCTGGCGCTTTCTTTGCCTTCTAACCAACTGTCTTTAGCGACGACTTTACTCTGTTCAATTAGCGTTTTACTCTCAGCTAAGAGCTCTTTGCTTAAGGTTTGGCCGTCGGCAGCTAGGGCTTTGGTTAGTGCTTCACTTTCATTGAGTAAATCAGTTAACGAATCGTCTTTGAGTTCGAGGGCATTGTCTTTGATATCTTTCCAGGCATCAGACAGTGCTTGTTTGACTTCTTGCTTAGCTTCGAGCGCTTCACTTTTAATCTCTTCTTGTTGCTCACATCCCAATAAGGTCACTGCGCTGATTATCAACATTAAGCTGAACTTTTTCATGATTTATTCTCGTTTCAATGGTTGAAAAGCGATTATCAGCCTGCAAAGGTATGGGGTCAATTCATTGTCGATAAAATAAAGCGCTATACTTGATGATTAGAAATGAAATGCGAAAGGATCCGCCCCTATTTAGGAACGTCACATTTGAAAAACTTATTTTGTCTGATATGCCTACTACTGAGTGTATTTGTGCTCGCCGACACAAATCTTAGTGTATCGCAGCAGCTGGATAGGTTAATCGAAAAAAGTGATTTTTCGAGTGATGAATTTTTTAATCACTATCAGCAGCTAAAAGAACATTACCCCGAGCATCCTTCACTTGAAAATAAGGCTAAACGAGCAATTATTGACAGTGCCATTGCGTTGAATGCCCACTCAACTGAGCAATATCCAGAGGTAATGAGGCAGATCACTGAGTTAATCCCGCATATTACAGATGAAGATCTTGTGTTCTCATTGAAAAGTCAGTTGTTTTTTATGGGGTCGTTTGATAATGACAATATTGCATATTATCAACAAGTTAAAAAGTTAATAGAGCAAGCACCAGCAAATACAACTTCCACCTCTTATGGCTATTTATTATTAGATGCTGCGAATATCGCCTTAAGATTAATGCAAGACGAAGAAGGTTGGCATTATTTTAGTTTAGCGCATCAGTTTGCGACACAAATAGATGACAAAGATTTTTGGTCTTCGGTTGAAAATAGTCGGGGTCTGGCATTATCCGAGCATGGTCATTTTCAAAAAGCGTTAACAGCATTTAAAAAAGCGCTGGCTTATAAAAAAGAGTTGGGCGTAAATCATGCGGTTGTGTACGCAAATATTGCGTTTAACTTTTTTAATTTAAAGCAGCTTGATAAAACGATGGAATATGCCAGCAGAGCGCTGGGGCAGGCTAATGTTGAACAAAATCGTTACGTCGAAGTCTTGATCAAAACCTTACTCGGGCGAGTGGCTAAATCAAAAGGTGAATACCAACAATCGGTTGATTGGTTTTCACAATCACTCACATTAGCTCAAGAAGACGATATTCGAGATTATATTTTTGCAGGTTATGCGGACTCTATTTATCCTTTACTTCATCTTGGGCAAATTGATCAAGCTATGATGCACCTTGTGCAAGCGAAAGCTATCGCCGAAAAAGAAAAGCTTAATGTTGAAAGTTACCTCTACGAGTTAGAGGCTGTGATTAAACATCATCAGCAAGCGTATGACCAAAGTATGGATCTGTTTTTTCAAGCCATCAGCGCAACCGTCAAAAACTACAACTTGAGTTCAGCCAAAATAGCAGAACAAAGTCGTGCCTTGATGGAAACACAGGTTCAAGAGTTAGAAAATAAACGCTTAAGGGCGCAAAACGAGGCCAAACAAGATTTCCTTGATGAAATCTCTGAGAAAAACCGCTGGCTTAGCTGGCTTGCTTTGATAATCACTTTTTGTTTACTCATCTTGATTGTTTTGATCTTTTATGTTCGTCGCATTGCTAAAAAGCACCAATTACATGCAACAACGGATGAATTAACACATATTCCAAATCGACGCAGTGCACTGAGTCGATTAAAAAAGAAGATGTTTACCGCTAAAAAATCAGCAAAGCCTTTAGTGATTGGGATGCTCGACATTGATTATTTCAAAAAAATTAATGATCAGTATGGGCATTTAGTCGGCGATACAGTGCTGATTGAAGTGGCTAAAGTATGCCAGCAGTGTTTAGTGTCCCCTGATTTTATTGGTCGCTTAGGAGGTGAGGAGTTTTTAATCGTCCTCAGCAATGTTGATGAGTCCACAGCATTAGAAAAAATGGAGCGCATTCGCACTGTGATCGAACAACTTCATTTCGCAGCACCGGAATTAGCCAATTTAACGGTTTCAGCAAGTTTTGGTGTTACGATGCTTTTAGACAGTGATCGCCAAATTGAACAGTTAATCCACCGTGCTGATATCGCGCTATATTACGCCAAAGAACATGGGCGTAACCAAATCCAACTCTTCTCAGCGACTATGCTCGATTAAATACTTTGTAATAGCCAAGCAGTTGATTGAACCTAGATGAAGCGTCATCATTTCAAGCGTGTTAGCTATCCATGTGTCTGCAAGTTAACTTTTAATTTACATTGTTTCACAAAAATATTTTGAGCCAACTTCAGGCAATAATCTATTTAAAGCCTCATTTTTTCAGTCGTTTAGTTTGTTTATAATTGTTTCCTTATTGGTAACTATTAATATATTGTATACAAAATCTTGCTATTTAGTTGTTCGTTTGTTAAAAAGTCGTTGCACTTTGTTGTTCTGTGTTATTTTTGAACAGCAGTGGCAAGTGCTTAATCTCACACAACTAGAAAGAAGATAATTATGAAAACAACACAATTGGTTATCGCGATATCGGCAGCGCTATGCGCTCAATCAGTATTGGCAAGCTCGGCTCCACATACTGCCACGCAAAAAAATCATTATCATGGGGTTGAAGCCAAACCTCAGTTAAATGTTCCAAAAGCACAATCAGTTTCACGGGATATTCCAAATGAATATTCTCACCGTTTACACGATTTAAATATTCAAACTGCGGTTGATCAGCTTATGGCTGAAAATTGTAATTTGGATGCGTTTAATACCAGCAATAGTACGACTTTAATTAGCAGTATTAAGTCACAAGGCGCGACATGTGTTAATGACTTATTTAGCGCTTCTTCCAACATACAAGCGACTGTATTTACATCGAATCATATGCATGCAGTGGCGAATCATGCCAAGTCATTAGCTCAAAACTACAATGGCGGCGGTGATGCGGATCTTGAGGCATTATTTTTGTATTTACGTGCAGGTTATTTTGTTGAGTTTTATAACGACTCAGTGAGTTTCGCAACTTGGGTTAAACCAGCGGTGAAAGGCGCAATTGACGCGTTTGTAAACAATAGTCATTTTTATGATAATAACGAAGGTCATGCTAAAACCATGGCTGAAGTGATCACCACGATGGATAGCTCAGAGCAGCAAGATATTTATCTCTCTGTGGCTAAAACGTGGCTAAGCCGTTGGAATGAAAGTTATGCTGCTGGTTGGAATATGCGCAATGCAGTCAATGGCTTTTTTACGCTTATTTTCCGCGGTCAATGGAACGATAATTTTGTTGCGAATGTCGGTAACGATCGTCAGTTAGTTACGATTCTAAAAGAGTTTGCTATGAGCAACTATATGCTTGGTACAGATGCCGAGTTTATGGTGGCAAATGCGGCACGTGAATTAGGTCGGCTTAAAAGTTACACAGGCACAGCGATTCAAGCTGATGTTGATGCAGCGCTGAAACAGATATTCTCAACCTATGAAATGTTTGGTTACGGTGATGTTGTTTGGTTAGGTGCGGCAGATACCGCCACTTATTATGCAGATTGCAGTGAGTTCAATATTTGTGGTTATGGCGAGCAGTTAGTCGCTAAAGTGTTTCCACAAAATCATCAATGTAGCGCAACTATTCGCATTCGAGCGCAGCAAATGACAGCGGTACAGTTAACAGCTGCATGCGACAAGATGGCTTACGAAGAAAGCTTTTTCCACACTCAATTACAAACAAATAATGTGCCTGTTCCTGATGACAACAATAGTCAGTTGCAAGTCAACATTTTTGACTCAAGTGATGATTATGGTAAGTACGGTGGGGCTATTTTTGGTATCGATACCAACAATGGTGGCATGTATTTAGAGGGAAATCCTGCTGCACTTGATAATGTTCCGAACTTTATTGCTTATGAAGCAAGTTACGCCAATGCAGATCATTATGTCTGGAACCTTGAACACGAGTATGTGCATTATCTTGATGGGCGTTTTGATTTGTATGGCGATTTTAATAACCCGACTGAACGAACTGTGTGGTGGACAGAAGGGGTTGCAGAATATGTCGCCAATCAGAACGACAACCCAGCAGCGATTGATACAATTAATGATGGCTCTACGTATTCATTAGCGACAGTGTTTGAAACCACGTACGATGGTTTTGATCAAGATCGTATCTACCGTTGGGGCTATTTAGCTGTAAGGTTTATGTTTGAAAAACACCGTGATGAAGTGAATTTAATGCTCGCGGACACTCGCAAAGGTGACTGGACAGCCTATAAAGCAAGGGTCAACACATGGGCCAGTAATTATGGTGCAGAGTTTACGACCTGGACGCAATCGCTCACTAATGTCACTAATCCTCCGGTTGAAAACATCGCGCCAGTTGCCATTTTAAATGGTCCATACTCAGCAGATAAAAATATCAGTATCGCGTTTGATGCAACTTCATCTTATGACCAAGATGGCAGTGTTATTACATACTTATGGGACTTTGGGGATAACTCAACTAGCTCATCAGCTCAAGCTAACCACAGTTATAGTCAGGCCGGTAACTACACTGTGTATTTGACTGTGACAGATAACCAAGGCGCCGTTGCAACCGCAACTTCACAAGCCGTAATTGGTGGGGATGTTATCGAACCGCCTATTGGCAATGAATTAGTTAATAAACAACCTCTGAGTATTTCAGGTGCTCAAGATTCACAAACGCACTACACCTTGCAAGTGCCTGCAGGAGCCACTGAACTGAGCTTTAAAATAGCAGGTGGCCAAGGAGATGCAGATTTATATGTGAAATTTGGCCAACAAGCCGACCAAAATGTGTACGATTGTCGCCCATATATTGGCGGAAATACTGAAACTTGTACTATCGCAAATGTTCAAGCGGGCACCTATCATGTGATGGTTCGCGGTTACAATGCGTATCAAACTACTTTGACAGCAAGTTTCAAAGCGCCGCAAAACAATAGTTTGCCAAACGTATGTGCGACTCAAGCACCGGTAACTGATGGTCGCTTAACAGCAGGGCAAGTGACTTGTTTAGGTCAACAAGAACCGATGTGGTTTAGCATTGCTGACGTGAATGCACATGGCAGCATGTCTATCACTACGGCCAATGGAACGGGTGATTTAACCATTGAGTACAGCAATGCGGGCTGGCCAAATGGTTCGAACCACCATGGTGCATCTTATAATGTCGGTAATAGTGAATGTATTTCATTGCAAACACAGAGTAATTACTGGGGATACGTTAAAGTGTCGGGTGCGCCACAAGGAGCCGCTATAGTGGTCGATTTTGATACCGCAGGTTGTCGTTAGTTAGTCATCACTTGTTAAATTAACACCTCACTGTCAGCAATGGCTGTGAGGTGTTTTTGTATCAGGAGCTCATCAATCCCGACATTCATGCTCGGTGTAATAGAGTGTAATAGTTAAATTTGCCATTCGTTTTATGATGAACATTCAGGAAGAAAGTCATTTCATATGGATGTGCTAATGATTAAGTGATGACACTTAATTTAATTCACATTATTACAGAATTTATTTAGCATGACTGAATCTTCACAGCACCTTTTAAATAACTTTTTCGAAAACCAACTTTCAATTGGTGAGCAGGCTTTTTTCTTTAAAGAATGCAATCCTTCTAAATTAAATCATTGGCAAGTTAGAACAGATAACAGCGACGTGTATGAAGTCGCACATGTGAATGTATTTCAGCCCCCAGTGCGCGCCATCGGTGAATTTTGCGTAAAACAATGGTGTTTTGTGATGAAAAAAGCAGGTCAAGCCCAGATAGTGTTTGAACTGTTAAATCCGGATGGTCAGCGTATTGAAAAGCAAATTGAAGTGCGCTTGTCTGTCAGTGAATCAGCTCCTGCATCCAAGGCATAATCCTTAAGTATTGTTTTAGAGTGTTTATTCGACATTTAAATCAGATGTATGCCTTCATTTGTCTGATTTTATTGATAATATGGGGACGCTGAAGTAGTATTTTTTTACTAAGTAGCAGAAGAGCAATAAGAGTAACTGATGAATGTAGGTATGTCTGATTTAGATCCAATCACACTGCAATTTAACTCTGATGCTTATCAGTTGATTGAAAAAATCGGGGAAGGCGGGTTTGCAAGTGTTTATCGCGCGGTTTTATTAAAAACCGGGCAAGAAGTTGCGATTAAATTTTTAAATATCAATACCGATTTTGATGCTGAAAAAAAGCAACGTTATATTGACCGTTTTGAACGCGAAACTCTGCTTGTTAGTAAGCTGCAACACCCAAACATTGTACGTTTACTTGATAAAGGCCGCTCAAATGATCACCTTTTATATGCCGTGTTTGAGTATGTACAGGGGCAAACGTTAAAACAAGTCATTACTCAAAGTGGTGCGCTCAAACCTGTGGTGGCGGCTGAGATCATGACTCAAGTGCTCGATGCGCTGGCTCATGCACATCAATTGGGTGTGATCCATCGCGATATAAAACCTGCCAATATCATGTTGACCCAAACCGGAGCAAAAACTCACGTTAAAGTGCTCGACTTTGGTATCGGCACACTGATTAATGAAGCGCAACACAGCGACTATAAAAGCATTACACTCACACAAGAAACGCTTGGCACACCATCCTACAGTGCCCCTGAGCAATTAAGAGGTGAGCCTCCCACAGTCAAAACAGATATTTATGTTTGGGCCTTGGTATTTATAGAGTGCTTAACCGGCAAGCCGGCCATGGCAGGGTCGAGCATCGCTTCAATCTTTCATAAACAATTGAGCCAGAGTAATGTGCCACTGTCTGCGGCGCTAGTGGGGCATCCTATTGCGGCTATTTTGCGCCGAGCATTACAAAAAAAATCACACGAACGCACAGTGACAGCCCAAGAGCTATTTGCAGAAGTAAGTCAGCTTAACTTTGCAAATCTGGTTGGGGATTTATCGGGGCAAGATAACAGTAAACATGAGTTTTCTGAAACCACGTTATCTGATAACACTATGGTGAGTGCAAAAGCAGCTAACCAAACCAGTCAAACTGAGCGAAAACAAATTACTGCTTTGGCTGTGACGATAAGCCTTAGACGCATGACTCACGAGCACTTTGATAGTGAAGTCATTGAAGCTATTCATCACGATTTAAAAAATCAATGTATCGATATTGCCATTCGTTACGGGGCGTACCATGTTGGGAGTTTAGGTCATCAGCTGCTCTTTTACTTTGGTTATCCGACAGTAAGTGATAACGACTCTCGGTTATCAGCCCGAACAGCCCTTGAAATATCAAGTTTGCTGCAAAAAAGAAGTTCCTTATTACGGGTCAGTCAAGGGATTGAGGCAAAGGCCAAAATAGGCATGCATACTGGGATTATTACGTGCTTTGCCGATACTAGCCCTGAAGGGGAAACCGCCAATATTGCCTTAGAATTATCTGCAATGGCCGAGCCTGAGCAAATATTGTGCTCGCAGTCATCGCAAAATATTTTAAATTGTTATTTGGAGTTTCAGCCCAGACAGCGCTGTCTTGTTGGTGTAAATAGCACATTGCAATTAACCTATTTATTGACCGCAGAGCGCCAAGCTGAGGCCTTTGGATTTTTACGGGGCCATCGACGCAACCACGGATTTTTTGGGCGAACAGCACAGTTAGATCGTTTGAAGCAAGTTTTAGAAACGAGATCCGATCAGCTAAATGGATTGCAAGAGAATGAAAAATGGCTGCATATTTATGGTGAAGCTGGGATCGGCAAATCTCGATTAGTTTTTGAGTTTCGTGATAACGCAGTGGCTCACCCGCAGTTTATTGCTCAATGTTTACCTGAGCAGCAAAACAATGCTTTGTTTCCTATCTTAAATTTAATTCAGTACAAATACTCTTTGCTCAATCTCGCAGACGAAGAAGCTGCGCAGCTTTTGTATGAGCAAGCGTTATGTATCGCGGACAATATAAACGCCTTCGAAGAGGGCGTTGCGACGCTGCTGGCCTGGTTAAATTTACCTCTACCAGATGGTTTATCTGAGCCAAACCTAAATATAGAGCAGCAAAGAATGGCGATGTTTGCCGTACTTGCGCAGTTGCTTTTGTCTAATTTGAACAGTGATTTAAAACAAGTCATCATTATTGAAGATTTGCACTGGGTTGATCCAATCAGCCGAGATTTTATTGTCTATTTAGTGAAAAATGCACAGGCACATAAATGTTTGATTGTGACCACCTCTCGTGAGGCGCTTGATGAAACGTTAGCGTTTAATTCTTGCTCTTCGTTACATTTAACGCAATTACCCCCACAGATGACGCGTTTATTTATCCAAAGTTTATTTGGCCATGATGTGGTGGCGCCGAATGTGACTGATTTATTGATAAACCGTACAGATGGTATCCCATTATTCATTGAAGAATTAGTGGATATGCTTAAAAAGAATCAATTAGTGCATAAGCTCAATGGCATTATTGATTTTGTCAGTCCTGATAAGCTCGATCAGGTCCCAAGTACGCTGCGAGACTCATTACAACAGAAGTTAGATTCGTTGGTTTACTCGAAAGAAACCGTTCAATTAGCGGCAGCTATTGGTCGTGAGTTTGACTACCAATTGTTACAAGCAGCCTCAGCGCGAAGCGAAGAGCAAACGCAAACCGATCTGAATGAGTTACTGGCCGCTGATTTAATTATTCAGCATCGCAAAGTCGAAGGTGATAGTTATATTTTCAAACACGCACTGGTGCGTGATGCGGCCTATGAAAGTATTCAATCTAGCCATAAAATTAACCATCATCAGCGACTTGCGCGAGCGTATCAAAGTTTAGAAAACAAAAAATCCGAAAGCGCGCAGATCTCTATGCACTTTGAGCTTGCGCAAGATTATCCATTAGCGATTAAATATGCGCTTAATACGGCTGAAAATGCCATTAAACGCTATTTATATCATGACGCGCTGGTGCAATATCAGCGTGCTTTGACACTCAATAATGAATTAAGTGCTCAATTGGCTTATCCAGAGGATGATATCCGAAATGCTGTCGCGGCATGCCTTGTCGCTATCGAAGGCTGGCAATCAGAAAAAGCGAGTCATCTACTTAATGCTCATGAACAGCAAGCAACTCAAATCGACTTACTCAAATCTTTCTCTGTGATAAGAGGTAATTGGTTAATGGAGTATGCCAAAGGTAATATCATCACCGCCCATGAAATCAATTTGGCTTTGTATGAGCACAAAGCAACGTACTCTATTTCAATTCAGCTGATTATTTATGAAATGTTGATGCAAACCAGCTTCTGTCTGGGGGAATTTGCATGTACACAACAATATTATGATGAATTTGAGTTATTGCTCAATCTTGCGCCTGTTGACTCACAATTTTGTGTGGAAAACTTTGGCACTGTCCCGACTTTAACCTCTAAAGCTTTTGTTGCCGGGGCGAATATCTTAATGGGAAATACCTCGCAAGCAGAGCAATATATCGCAGCTTTAAATCAAGAGACGTCGGAGATTAACCTCGATGAGCTTTCGTCCGCAGTGTGTGGCTTACTCAATTGGTTGAGTTTATTACAGTTTCCTTTGGCAGAAAATAAAGCTGATTTATTAGTACAAGCGCAATTAGTTAATCAACAAGGTTTGGCGCTGGCTAAGAAAGTGAATAATCCATTTTGGTTAAGTTACAACACCATGCATCAATATGTGCTTGATTACCCAACTGTCGGCTGTTGGGATTTAACCGTTTATGAACAAAATTTAGCGAAGTTCCCTGCGTACTTTTTGCATCGGGGGCTCTACTTTATTGTGTTGGGGCACCATGCTTTGGCATTGGGGCGCAACGATATCGCTCGACAATGCAGTGATTTAGTGAGTCATCATCAAAATGACACACAATTAAGGTACACCAAAGGTTTATTAGAAACATTAAAAGTTAATTTATAAAAATGAGTAGTAAAATGAGTGAAAATAATTATCCAAAAGGTTTGTTGTCATTTACATATAACGTCAACAATAACGATGAAGTAAAAAAGCTTGCGATCAATGACTTAAACCAAGCAATGGCTTTGTTTGAACTTGATAATGAAGAAAAAGCAGTGGTAAAAAGTTTTGCTGAGCAAGGCGTGAATGATGCTAATTGGGCAAACTATTGTGCAGCACTTCGTGGTGAAGTCGAAAACATTATACCGACCTGTTGGTAATTAATATCAGGCCTATAACGCCTGTTATAGGCCATTTAGGATTCAGAGATGCCTAATGAGTTAATGTGTATCGATACACAGCGTTTTCGCCAATTTCCCACCTTATTAACCCACCAAGATCCCAAGCATGTTGCTCAACTGTTCGCGTTGAAAATTGGCACGCCTAAGGTGATTTGTTATGAAACTCAGCTTAAACATAGTGATGCATTTGATGTGTTATTTGGATTTAAAACCAGTGATAACAATATAAATGCACTTATTCACTACTTATCTGCACAACAATGCAATGAACGCACGAGTTGCTTTATTTCGTTGCTCGAAAAGCTTAAAACGGGTGACATCTATTGGCCGGTCAAATTGTACTGGCTCAGTTTCGATTGGGCAGACAATTTGTATCCGGTTTTACCGTCCTTTTGTTTAAGTACACAGCATCCTGCTTTTAATGATGAAAAGTTACTCAAACAAGTGATACAGGATGTGTATCGAAGTGTGGGCGAACAATATCAGTACATAGTGCCCAGAATTTTCGCCGCAGGAGAGCTCAATAACCTGAAGCACTTAGGGGTTACTTTTGCGCGCAGTCAATTGCGTTTTAAGTTTACATATAAACTCACCCAAGCAGCATTGTTTGATTTATTGGATTCGCTTGAGTGGCCGGGGGATATTCAGCAATTAACCGCTTTTTATCATCGATTTTTACAGTGGTTAGATGAAGTTCAAGTGAGCGTGTCATTTCAAGCCGATCTCACCTCGCGAATTGAAATTGAGTTCCCTTGGTTAAGTGAACAAAATCATGACTTAACGGATTTATTTACTGAGCAATTGGCGCAGTTTTTTGACATTTCGCCCGAGTGTTTACGTAAGGTAAGTGCTTGGTATAAAAATAAACGACTGGATGAAGCTGCTTTATATTTTAAAGCGACACTTGAATATGGTCAGCAACCGCTTTTAAAAGTTTATTATTACCATCAAGTGATGCCTATTCATTTTTTCAAATTATAAGAATAAACATGACAAAAACCCTTTTATCTTTATTGTTACTCAGTGCAAGTTTAGCGTCAGATGCAAATCAAGCAGGCCTTTACCCACCGTGGTTAGAAACAACATCGTGCCCATTTGAACGGCCCTTACCAACCACAATTCCAGAAACGCTTGTTTCGATTAAGTACTACCCGCCAGAGGCTTATAATCGAAATTTGTGTAAAAGTATTAAGCCTGTTGTGAGTGTTTCACAAGCAGAGCAGTCAGCAGATTTATTGCTCAAAAGAGAGCAGCAGCTTAATTATTTAACGTGGCAATACGATGTTTTTTCATGGGCTGCGTTTATTGCGGTGAACCGAGCTGTCGATAAAGAGTTTGTAATCACTGATGAGAATCTTAAGTCGGCACAAACACCTGTTTGGCTCAATTGGAGAACGACTGAAAGTGTCTTTTTAGAGGATGGTTCAGCACCCAAAGAGTGGCTCTTTACTGAGAACAAGCAATATAACCCAGCAGTGTCGAGTATCCATCAGGTTGTTGATCATCAATTTAATGCCGCCACAGATGGAGTGTTAATTGATCAACAAGATAATCCCGTTTATTACCAAAAATACATGAATCCTGTGGCATTCAACTTTATTAAAACTAATGAGCTGTATAACTTAGATGGTCAAATAACGTATGCCAGCAGTCACGGTGAAGTGTCGTTTGCACAGGGTAGTTTTTTATTGTGCAATGGCAAATCTAATGCAACAGGGGCACCTTCGATCCCGTGTACACCAGCGACGAATATGCGCGACATTGATAGCAATGATCCAAGTGGCCCGGTTGAATTAAAAATAGCTTGGAAAGTACTAACAGACGCTGATGATGTGAGCCGATATATTCATGTAAATACAGATGTACTAATAACCGACGATAATGCCAGTAAAGTCGTGCAGAAAAAACTAGGAGTGGTGGGTTTTCACCTCGCACAAAAAACCACTTCGTCACCCAAGTGGGTGTTTTCAACCTTTACGCATCTCGATAATGTGCTTACTGAACCATCAAGTGAGCAGTCACCGTCATTTTTTGATCCTCAATGCCCAGAGTGTGCGGTGAATGTTGCAAATGGAGGAAGCAGTAAAACCCAAGTTAAATTGATGGATCCCATCAACCCAATTACTCAAACAATTAACCAACAAGTTCAGGCCAAGCTTGCAGTAGAAGGCTCGGTTTTACAGTTTTATCAATTGGTTGGTACACAGTTTACAACCGACTTTTCAGCAGCGGAGCAAATTCAGTTACCAGGGAAAATCGTCAATTATTCAGGTTATGGCCCTTACCCTGTATTTTTAACTAACGAAGTAATAGAAACCTTTCTGCAACTTGGTAATGTGAAGACCGATAATCGCACCTATTACCAAAGCTCTTCTTGTATGAATTGCCATGCAAAAGGGGCGATCGCAACAGGTTATAAGCAACAAGGCATGCAAAAGAAGGTGATTTGGGGTCATAACAATGGTGATATGAGTTTTAATTTTTATGATGCACATTGGAAAAAAGAGGGGCATTAACACGTAATTACGGCTGATGAGTGTGTAATATGCTGTAATTTGATTGCACAAAAAGAAGCAGTAGTATCGTCGTCATAGCAATAATAATTTTGGCAGAACTCAGTTTGGATTTTGCGTAATTTTGAGTAACGTTATGACCGCAAGCACTTGGCTTCCATATAAATTTTTTAGTTTAGCTCGTAGGCATCCGCTGTTTTTAAATACTTTGGTAAAACAAAGCAGCGTCGATCGTTCAGCGGTTAATTTACTCACTGATTTACAATCGACGATGAAACCAGAAGAGTTATTGGCTATTTTCCATCAACACATTAGGTATTGTTTACCTATTTGCGGCTTAACCTTCACACACCTAGATGGGGTCTTGTCATCGGCCCTATTTGAAAAAGGCGCAGAGAGTGTTTGTGAAAAAATACTCATTGAAGGTCAAGAAATTGGTACGCTTGACATCGAATTTGAGCAAACGCTCTCTTCTGCACAAAAAAAGGTATTAACCATTTTAATCAATGTATTAGCCTTCCCTTTAAAAAATTCGTTAGCCTATCAAGCAATGAAAACATTGGCGTTAGTGGATAGTTTAACTGGGCTTGCGAACCGCAATCAATTTGATATGTCGTTTAAAAATATGATGCACCGAAATCATAATCAGTCACACAGCTTTGCAATGATGGTGCTCGACTTAGATAACTTCAAATGGGTCAATGACACCTTTGGTCATCAGATGGGTGACTTAGTGCTCATGTCTTTTGCTAAGGTACTAAAGCGCTGCAGCCGAGAGCACGATGCTGTTTTTCGTTTTGGCGGAGATGAATTTACGCTTTTATTAGACCAAGCAACGCAGCAGACAATCCCTGATATCGCTAACCGGATCCGTGATGCAGTGCTCGAAGACCGTTTATTGGCACAATTTAAGGTGACATGCAGTATCGGTTGCGCTTCTTACCAAAAAGGGGATGAAATGAGTAATGTGTTTGAACGGGCCGACTTAGCCTTATATCGAGCCAAAGAAAATGGAAAAAATGGCTTTGAACTTTCAGAGAATGAAAAGCTAACTTATTAATTTAACACTACTTGTTAATAAATTTGTAATAATAGGTAATATACACGCAAGGCAAAGCATCCTATCATTGGATTTTCGTGCATTTAAGAAGGAACTCTCATGGCTCGCATTACTAATCAAACGACTTCTGAAAGTGTGACTTTACTGACACAACATATTTTTGGGCGTCATCCTACGACATCCCACACTGTGCTTGTTATGCCTGAGGCTTCACGTACGCACGCGTCAATTTTTTGGGATGGAGAGGATTGGTTATTGCAAGACTCGAGTACAAATGGCAGTTATGTGAATGGTAAACTCATTCAACGAGGAACCAAACAACGAATTCATATTGATGATGTAATTCAGTTTGCTTCATTAGATGCCGATAGTTGGAAAGTCGAAAGTGATTGCCCGCCAAAAAGTTTGTTAGTGCCTGTGACAACAGGATTAAAGCTCATTGAGTTAGAGTCTTTGGTTGTGTTGCCCAACGAAGAAAACCCAGAAATTACCTTATATTTATCCCCTAATGGTCATTGGATCTGTGAAAGCCCATTGGGCATATCAGTGCTTGCAACAGGTGACTTAGTGGGTACGTTGGATGAAAAGTGGCGATTTATTGAAGCGAAAGCCAGTGATGAAACATGTCGCATAGAATCTGTAGAGCTACCTAAATCATCGCAACTTGGGATCTTTTTTGATGTCAGCCAGAATGAAGAGCATGTGTCATTACGCTTTATCTTAGATGGCTATGAGTATGATTTAGGGCAACGTAATCACCATTATTTACTGTTATTACTGGCAAGAAAACGCCTCGAAGATAAAGAAGCGGGCGTGACTGAAGCAGAGCAAGGCTGGTTAGATAAAGATCTTCTGTGCAAAATGCTTGGGCAAAATGAAGGGCATGTCAACATTCAGATTTACCGTTTTAGAAAGCAATTGGTGAATACATTTCCAAAATCGTCTCATCTGCCTCAGCCAATTGAAAGACGAACAGGTGAAATGCGCTTTGCTTATGCCAATGTTGATATTTCAGGTGGCAGCAAATTGACCGTGACCAGTTCACGCAAAGTAGTTTAGTAACCCGAACACAGGTTAAGTACAAATTTCACCTCGTCAAAAAACGCTCAAGTGATTATTTCACTTGAGCTTTTTCTTTCGATTGGTTGTTATTGAAGGTGGCGCTGTTGACGCTGCATTAGTTTAGGCTGTGTTACAGTTGCAGCTTGCTGTGTGTTGTAAAGGGCTAAGTTTTCAAAGTAACCCTTTAGTTTTGAAGCGGCAAAATCTAACGCTAATAACTCAATCACCCCTTGATGCTTGTGAGGAAATAAAGCCTCAACAGCTTGCGAAACCAATTCATAAAGACGTTTGAGATTAATTTGATGAGTTTGACCGGTTTTTTCAAATAACCAATTAGTGATCGCTAAAAATTCATCAAACGGATTGTCTGATAAAATCAATGCTAAAGAGTGCTTAAATCGCCCTGAGTTTCCAATCATATCCCAGTACCGAGCAAAACGATTCACCAATTGCATCGTGGCAAAATCAACTCGATCTGTACTTAAAATATTAAACGGAGGCAATGGGTTAAAACGTAAATCAAAACCTTCAGTATGACGAATAATCGGGCTACCTTTTAAACGCTTTAAGATCCCTAATTGAATTTCGTGCGGGCGACATTCGTAAAGCTCATTAAAACTGTCTCTGAAGGTCTCGAATGTTTCCCCAGGTAAACCAAAAATAAGGTCGGCATGAATGTGCGCATGAGTGTTGTCTTTTAGCCACATTAAGTTTTCTTTAGACTTAGGGTTGTTTTGCTTGCGGCTGATATTAGTCTGCACCTCAGGGTTAAAGGTTTGGATCCCAACTTCAAATTGCAGACTCCCTTCAGGAAATTGGGTGAGTAACTCTTTGAGTTTTCTTGGTAAATGATCTGGCACCACTTCAAAATGCAAAAAGAGCTCATCACTCATTTTATCTAAAAAGAACTGCATGATTTGCATGGTGGTTTTGATGTTTAAATTAAACGTACGGTCGATGAACTTAAAATTGCGCGCGCCACGTTGGTAGAGAATTTCCATTTGCTCTAAAAAGAGTTCAAGTTCAAACGGATTCGACGCTGTGTCCAAAGAAGATAAGCAAAATTCACATTTAAATGGGCAACCACGAGAGGCTTCGACATACAGCAGGCGATTTTTTAAATCTTCATCGCTGTAATATTCGTAAGGCAACGCTAAGTCTTTTAATTCAACGGGCTTAGATTTGAGCACTTTTTGCTGTGGTTCAGTACGATTGATAATGTCTTTACATAATTGATAAAAACTCAGATCGGCTTCGCCAGTTAACACAAAGTCGGCAGATTGCACGATGGCTTGTTGCTCTGACTCGTAGCTTACTTCGGGGCCACCCAATACTATTTTTATCTCAGGTGCGACTACTTTCAGTAAGCTCACTACATTGGTGGTTTCAACAATATTCCAAATATAGACACCAAAGCCAACGATGGTCGGTTTAGATGCCAAAATTTGCTCAACAATATCAATCGGGCGAGTTTGGATGACAAACTCTTTGATTTCACAGCAGCTTTGCAGCTCTTGTAAATTGGCATACAAATAACGTAAGCCCAAACTGGCGTGAATATATTTCGCATTAATAGTCGCAAGTACTATTTTTGTTGACGTTAAATCAGCCGTTTGGATTTGCTTAGAAACGCTATCTTTGTTGCTTGTTGTAACACCATCAGTTGCATCTATTTGTTTAATAGAAAGTTGTGTCTCAAATTGTTGGGTTGCCATTGTGGTTCTTAACTATCCTAAAATCTCTAAAGCTAATAATACCGCAAAGCGCAGCGCTATTCAGTATTTGATTTGTTGGGGTAGCGTATGCAATCGCTAATGTAATAATGAGTTGTTGATTGGAGGCCTTATACAAAGTAGAAAAAGATACAGCTCAAAGAGTTATAACAGCACTAATAATTGAAGAGAATAAGCGGAAAAGAAAGACTGATAAATGATGGAAGTAATCAGGCAAAAAGTATTAAAAAGTTTTTAGAGTGCCATTTAATACAGCAAAACCATTGAGTAGCAATAATCTCCGCAGCATGAATTTAAGTGTATTCAACCAAACTAATTAAAATCACAAATAAAAAAAGCCAGTTAAAACATGATGTTTTAACTGGCTTTTTTATAACACTTTAAAGTGGTGGAGCTGGGTGGTGGCTCACCCCTTTCTAAACACTAATCCAAATGTTACAGGTGTTTGGTTAATAGCAATTAAATTTAGAATTAGTATTCAGTGTATCACCAGTAGGTACTATGAACCAGCTAGTATAATACCGAAATTCTTCGCTATGATGTGTAATACTTCAAGCTTTAAGGACCTGTTAAGGTAAATATATAAAAGCTTAATATACGTTGAGATATTATCAAAAGGTTTCAAAAAAGGATTGCTTACTTTTATTATGATTTGCGTATCAACAAAGGGGTAGATATTAAGTTATATAGCAAATGAAGGAGCTTAAAATAATGCTGCTATGGGTATTCGATGATGCATTTTCATGGGAGGTTAGTTTTAAAAGTGTTGCTAGCTTTATATTGAAGCCATGAATGACTTGTTTGTAAATTATTTAGTGTAACTTGTTGAAATTATTTCATATAAAGTGCAATGTATTATTTATGATAATGCTTTGTAATTTTTCATGTTTGTTTTTTACATAATTAACATTAGAGTTTACCTCAAGGAGATTCAGCAGTGATAGATAAATTTGATGATGACAAAATTCAAAAACACAAGGTTTGGGTGCAAACTGATGGTGTTGATGGGACTAGAATCTGTATCGAAAATTCAGTCGTGGAAACAGATTTAAAAGATATGTATTTGGTGGATTCAAAGTTATTAAATGTTGAGATTAGAAACTGTAAAATAATTAATGTTGATTTTAGTCGCTCTGATCTAAGAGGGGCTATTTTCGAAAATGTTGAAATACATAAAGGAATTTTTAGTGGTACTTATCTTACTAATTGTAAATTTTTAAATTGTAAGTTTTTCGATTGTGGCTTAGGGGGGGCAAATCTTAAGAAAACAAAGTTTGAATGTACAGGTTTTGATGGATGCGAATTATCTTCAACCAATTTAGATTTAGCTGTATTTGATAATTGCATTGTGAAAAATACAGTTTTTTTGAATATTCAAAATATAGAAACTTGCAATTGGATAAATAGTAAACTTTTAAACGTAACTTCTAACGAATTAACATTTGATAAAATTAGAGAAATAAACAGTGAAATCGATATTATTGGCTCTACATCTATTATGTCAAATGATAAACAAAGAATATTAGTAGAATTTTGTTTTCCTAATGAAATAAGAGTTCCATGTGAACAGTACCTAGTTTATTTCTCCCAATTCATGGTAGATCAGTATGTTGATGTAAATACAACTCTTCTACGAGATGATTTAAAATCAACATTTGAAATTAAGCCAAAAAATAAAAACATTGCCTTAAAGGCAATATATGAATTATTAACTCAATATTTGAACCTTCCATCAATTGAACTTACTGAAATTAATCATGATAAAGATATTAAACAAGCTAGGCTTATGTCTGAACTATATAGTCTTAAGTCAAAACTGTCCTTAGCATATGCCGAAAATAACTCCTTACGAAAGTCTGCTTTAAATGGAGATTTAATCCAATATGTTGATGTGGTTTCTGATAGTAAAGGGAAGATATCCGATAAAGAGTTTATGATTGGCGAGTATTTAAAAGTTAAGCCAATTAAATTATTAGGATTAGAGATTAATGTTCCCTTAATGCTTAATCGAATCAAAGATAAGTATTAATATGCATTTATTAATTGTAAATCATCCATCAAGACAGAGCCTTACATATAGTATTTATTCATCAGTAATTCATAGACTTTCAAAAAAGGGGGTTGCTTTTAAATGCCTTTATTTAGATGAATATGATATGAATTTTTATCTTACAAAAGGAGAGTGGGATAGTGTTGTATATAGTATTGTTAGTGAAGAACAAAAAAATAAAGAAATTGATAAGTTAATTGAAGAAGTTAGGGAAGCTGAAACCATTTCATTTTTTTTCCCAATATGGTGGTATGGAATGCCAGCTTTATTAAAAGGATGGTTTGATAAAATATTAATCCAGGCTGTTGCAGGAGAGGCAATTTCAGCTTCGTTGAAAAGTAAAGAGAATAAACTTAAATTTTTAAAAAAAATAAATGTTATTACAAGTTGTGATGGTAATGAGGAATCAATGAAAGAGTTATTTACTTCAAAGGGAATACTTGCATTGTTCTATCGCCTAGAGGATTTTTCTATAAATCCAATCCATGTAAGGCACTATAACTTATATAATGTTTATCGAGATGTAAATGACGAAGTAGAGGCAATAGTTAGCAGTTTGGTGAAAGGATTTAATAATGGATGAAATATGGAAGTTAGCTGAAGATAATATTTCTGAATACAATTTGGATTTAAAAAACAATGGTATCCCTATAAGAAATAGAGAAGAACACTATTTGATTAGTTTTATTCCTCCTTTATTAGTGTGGGATGAAAAAGCAACAAAAAAAAATTTTTATTGTGTTAATAATGTTCATTTATACTTACATATACCATTTTGTGAAATAATTTGTTCTTTTTGTCATTTAAATAAAATTAAACTCGGAAGTGACCACTCGATAGTTTCTTTGTATGTCGATTCCATTATTAGAGAACTAAAGTACTATTTTGAACGTTTTCCACAAAGAGTAACGATCAAATCTATTCAATTTGGAGGAGGAACTCCTTCTATTTTATCTGCTAGAGAATTGGATAAAATCCTTTCCGCTATACATAAGTATTTTATTATTGATAATGATTGTGAATTGAAGTTTGAGTTCCTAGCAGATACTAATCCAAATAAATATGCAGATATAGTAAATATTTTAGGTGACTTTGGCAAGTTGAAGGGGGTTGTTGATTTACAGACAAAAAGTAGTGAAATTTTAAAAAAAATAGGAAGAAAAAAACAAACCTATAATGAATACCTAAAAACTATAGATTTTCTTAAAGAAAATGGAGTTGGTGAAATTATTACCTCGCTAATTATTGGTTTACCAAAAGATTCTCGTGGTAGCTTAGAATCAACATTACGTGCTTTAGCATCCCATGAATCAGTCTCTACAATTACAGGGTATCCCTTGATGTTTAAGTCAAGTGATCCTCTTTTTAGGCTTTTAAAAAATAACAAAGAGTATTTTTTAAGCGAGTATGAAAGGGATGTAATGGAAGAGTTTATGACACTTTTTATGAAAGAGCATAATTTTATAGAAAGCCCTATAAACTTTTTTAGTAGGACGAACATTGATAATATTCAACAAAATGGAAAGTATAATTCAGATGCTTTAATTGGAGTTGGGGCTGGAGCTTTTGGTTACATTCCTTCAAAAAAATCTCAATCGCAATATATCAATACTCCTAATATTTCTCACTATATAAATAGCACTAAAATGAATCAATTACCTATTTGGAAAAGCACAGATTTGAGCTTAAGTGAATTTAAGAGAAAAAAGTTAATATTAAAGCTTGGTACACTTGAGTCGTTTGAAATTTCACAAGAGCTTCAAGATAAAACAATATTAAATGAATTGAATTACCTTTCTAAATTAGATTATATTTTATTATATAAAGGTAGGTGTCGATTACTTCCGAAAGGTAGACGAAGATATACTGAGGTTGGAACTTTTCTAATGGATTCGTTAAGTATTAATAAAATCTTATCTTATTCTGAACATCAAAAAATGATACGTTCTTGTGATTTTGATTTGTTTCCTTCATATGATACAAATCAATTAAAAAATATTTTACAGACTAAAGCATACTTATAAGTCAAGCCAATTTTTTATACATAGGCTTGGGATGAAAAAGCAGTTAAAAAATTTAACTACTTTTTATTTTAACGGTTACTATGACGAACATTATAACTCTGTAGTGTTTTGTAACCTTCTGTACTACATATAGTGGACTTCCCAGCTCTCACTAGACAGTCTGTTGTTTCAAAAAATACGCTTCTTCGAATTTAGCAGGTGATATACCGCCTGTATGCGAGTGGCGTTTTTTTGGATTGTAAAACATTTCTATAAAGTTAAATATCTCTGTCTTCGCTTCGACTCTGGTCGAATATATCTTCTTTCTGATCACGCGCTTTTTAAACGTAGCAAAAAAGCTCTCAGCAACCGCATTATCATGACAGTTTCCTCTGCGGCTCATGGAAGGAATAAGATTATGCTCTTTCATAAACGCTAAATAATCTGCACTGCCATACTGACTGCCTTGATCGCTATGTACCAACACAGATTGTTCTGGCCGACGTTGGTAAACGGCCATTAATAATGCCCGGATAACCAAATGCTTATCCATGTTTTTATCCATCGACCAACCGACAACGCGTCGTGAGAACAAGTCGATAACTGTCGCTAAGTACAGAAAACCCTCATACGTTCGCACATACGTGATGTCACTCACCCACGCAGTATTAGGTGAGTCTGGGGCAAAATCACGCTCCAATACGTTATCTGCAATCCGTGATGGCTTAACGCCTTTGATGTATTTGCGCTTGTAACCAATCTGCGCTCTAAGGTTGTTCAGTCGCATAATTTTAGCAACACGGTGCACGCTACAAGACTCGCCCGCTTCACGAAGATCACGATGTATCCAAGGGCTACCATATGTTCCGCCGCTGGCAATATAGAACTCTTTTATCCGCTTGAGCAGGCGATTATCTTCAATCGCTCTCGTGCTCAACGGCTGTTTAAGCCATGCATAAAAGCCACTGCGATTGATTTTTAATACACGGCACATGGATAACACAGAGAACTGCTTCTGGTGATCTCGGATAAAGGCGTACTTTACTCTGGCTGGCTTGCAAAGTACCTTGCGGCCTTTTTTAAGATGTCCCTTTCCTCCGTGACCCGCTTCAACTCTGCCTCTAACTTAGCAATTCGAACCGAATCATCAGATGACTGGCGAACGGCTTTATTGCCACTTAACTGGCTTCGCCAGTGATAGAGGGATTTAGTTGAAATACCAAGCCGATCAGCAACTTCCTGAACTGAATAACCACGCTCAGTAATTTGCTTGACTGCTTCTATCTTAAACTCTTCGGTATACCGTTTGCCTTTGCTCATAAACACCTCTATTTGAAGTTACATTGTAACTGTTAAAAGTGTCTAGCAAAGTCTGGGAAGTCCAAAAGTTTAATTCTGCTTCATTCTCAAAGTTTTAAATTTAAATATACTCACAAAAAACAATCTCCTTATCTAGAAGGAGGATTATTTAACAATGAACCTGAATTTGATTTTAATAATAAAGTAATAAGAATTAAGTTAGCTTCATTTCTTGGTGATCTTTATTTACCCAACACAGATATGACTTATATTAATTTTGAAAAATTAAAGGAAATGAAAAAAGAGCCTCAGATGGCGTTTTATAAATATTTATCAACTCATGAGGGGGTTCATATAGATTTTAAACTAGAAAAGTTATCTAGAATTTTTGGGCTATTAAGAAGAGATAAAAATGAATCTCGGTGTAGAGAATATATAGTAGATAAATTGGGAAAACTAATAATATTAAAATTTATTCGTTGTTACGGCTGGGATGCAGAAACTAATATATATCGAATACTTCAAAGCAAACATTTTAGCCAAAATGAAGCCGAATTTGCCTTGAAGCATCAGAAGTCAAATTTAAAGTTTCAAAAAGGCAATAAATAAAATTATTGCCTTTTATTGTCAGTTAATGCTTTCTAGATAGTGCTTTGGGTTTTTTATTACTTTGAACTATTTCTTGTGTTTCTAGAGGGATTTCTAATTTTGACGCTATCCATGCTTTATCTTGATATGAAACGTAATTAAAGTATTGGTACTGTAATATTACATCTTGCATAAGACGTTTAGCTAAAAAGTTAGAATTAACTTTTTTCCAAATATTCTCTAACTTCCTTTTGGGTATATTATTTCTACTACTTGAAAACTCTAATAGCATAGAGGCTTCTATTAAGTAAAATGCGGGAGTATCAGCTTTTAATGCTATATCACTGAATAAATCTACTAATTCTTTATGGCCAACAGAAAAGGATACTTTTCGCACAACATTAAAAGTGATTTGATATACAAGTTGCATAAATGTTTTGCTAACTTCTTTTGATATTTCCTCAACCGTTAAGTTTAAATTATCTTCTAAATGAGAATGGATCATATCCATAACTTCAGTTTGAACTTGTTCTGTTGATTTTAAATAAAAACTTAAAAAACGTAGCCCTACTTTTGTAGCTTCAGCAGAGAGCGTCTCTAATTGGCCAAGCTCAATAGATGCATGTCTATTTTTAATTATTTGGCCTAATATTTCTATGGCTCGGACTGAGCGAGTAATATCTCTAATACAATCAAATTCAGGATCATCATCTAAAGACTCTATGTCAAATCTTTCAGATTTATTTTCAGATTGATCTTGTTTTCTTAGGCTTTCTTTTCTGGCTTCATCTACATTATGTTTTTGTTTCATGACCAACTTGGGTATATTAGACATAAATTTTCTTAAAAATTCTGTATCACTTCTATCAAGTAAAGCCTCGTTAGTATCTTTATAGATCTGTGTTGTTTTTTCTGTAATTAAAGAAATAACATCATCATTTTTAGTATGGTGAGTAATGAAAATAAGGATGTTGGAATCTTTTTCTATGTGTGTTTTACGACAAAGTTGCTCTACAAAGTTTAAACATTCACTATGATTAGACATGTATTTAGCAGCATAAAAATAATAAATATATTTATATCTAATCGAGTAATTTTCATTAGATAATTTTAAAATTTTGGAATCTAGCAGCTTCTCTATAACTTGGTCATTAGTACCTAGGTTGAACTTTGATTTATAAAACTTATGAAAGTGCTGCATTTGAGATTCGTTGAGACTATAAGTTTCTTTTTCGTACATATAAAATGCGAGTTGTGATAAGTAATTAATATATTTCTCAATTTCTTCAGGTTTTATTTTTACTTTATTTAAATTTTCTTCAATTAACCGTTGATAACAATATCCATGGGAAGTTAATGAATAATCGGAAGGTTTGCCTGAATCTAATACTTGCAAAATCATTAGAATGAAAATTGGTTTTCTTGGAACTATATTTTTTCTTACTATCATATCTAAATGAGTAGCTGTTGTTTTAACTAAATTAATTAGATATTCATCTTCTATCTCTTCTTCTCGACCAAGTGAATGCCACCTCTTTATTAATTCATCCCTACGTTCATAGCCAAGTTGAAGTAATTCAAATTGTTCAAAGTTATTAAAAATATTAGCTTTATGCTCATCGAAGCGAATAGACTCATCGGATAAAAATAAAACCTTATCGAATGTATCCATTATTCGACTTACAAATTTATCTAAATAGGCATGATTTAGTTTGATATCTGATAAATCATCAATTATAAGGACTTTTTCTTTATTATTATGCTTAAATTGGTCAATATTTAGATTATCATATTGTAAATTCAAAGCTCGCTCTAAGTAGTGGTTTATATCTGACTTGTTAATGTCACGACCCTTCAATAGAACAGGAATAGCCCCATCACTAATAGCTGTTTTAAATACCATTTTTGCGAAACTTGTTTTACCACATTGTTCTTCACCAACAACTAATGAATGTGTTGGAAATCTACTTAATTCAGAATAGAACTCTGAGTTTCTTGTAACTTCGTGTTCTGAAATATCATCGTCTAGAAATTTAAAATCAGGATATATAAAAATATCCTGTAAAGTTACATTTTCTTTGTGAGGGGATTGAAGCGTTATCTCTGTACTATTAATCTCCTCAATGAAAGAGTCTTTAAGCAGAAGTAATTTATCAGCAGTTATCACTTCAGAATCTTCAGGAGTAATTAAAACTTCTTTTTTTTTTAAAGGTTTTAACTCAAGTTTTTTTATAACCGTTTTAATTTGTGACATGACCTCCATCCAAGCTTTTGTCTCAGGTATAAAGTCACAAATAGGCTTACCATCTTTTGGAGTAGCCATATAATTACTTATTTCAGTATCAAGCCACATGCAGTGATCTAGAATAATTGGGATTATTCTACTTTTTCCATCATCTACTTGTTTTAAAGCTCTGAAAAGCTCTTCATTCATACAATAGTCTGAATTTAGAAAGTCTTGACTAATTAACAAACAAATAAGGTCTGATTCTTCTAAGTTTCTTTTTATTTCAGAATCAAATTTTGAGCCAACATCAATCTTTCGGTCATTCCAATCGGTGATTTCCCCATTTTTACGTAAAGTAACAAGGAATTTTTCAAACATTTCTTTTTTATCTTCATCAGCATGGCAATAACTAATGAATAAATTTAACTTTGGTTTTTCATTCATAATTTTATCACTTAATAAATATTTTATTTTTCAAAGCTTCTTTTAATAATTTACTTTTATTTATAAATTTATTTTTCGAAACTAATGGAAAAGATGCTCTTGTTGTATTTTGTGGGCAAAGTTCAGCCCAGATTAAAAAGGGGCTGATATTTTTAATCTGTTTTGATGAAAGTGGTTCATATTCATCAAGCTCTTTTTTCTTGGTACTGATAGCGTAATCTTTGCCATACCGACCTTGGGTTTCACTATCTACCTTATGACCGATTAGTTCGGCAGTCATTACAGGATTCTTACGTTGTTGTTTTCTTTCATCAGCAAAGGTATGTCTAAAACTATGAAATGATTTTCCTTTTTCTCTAATATTGATATTTGCTAAATATGCATCAAAGCGTTTTGTTGGGTTATGACCGTAACCATCACGACCTTTAGTAATGTCAGGGAATACATGGTTTGTGAGTAATACACCATCTTTAAAGCACAGCTTTAAATGTTCTACATATTTAATAAAACCCAGCTTTATAAGTGTCTTATGGATTGGAACTAAACGTTTTGAGTTCGGTGTTTTAAGGCGTTTGTCTTCTTTATCATTAATATCAATAACCCAAATACCACCTTCACGCCTTACATCCTCTAACCTTAATTGGCATAACTCTTCTAATCTTGCTCCACTATAAAGCCCAAGTAATGGCAACCAGTGTTTAAAGGCTCGATTATGTTTTGCTTTAATATAATCATCAGAATTAAATATTGAATTTAAATCTTTGTCATTAAAACGTTGTCTTTGATCTTGTGCTCTGACTTTTTCATTTTTATCTTTTACACGCATTTCTTTAAAGTCATTGTCAGGTATAAACTTGCGTTGCTTTGCCCACCCAAAAGCTTCAGATAATCTGCGAACATATTTATTCACATTCTGTTTTGACATAGGTTTAAATGAGCCTTCCATATCAAAAATTTCATTTATCGTTTTATCTTTAAATTGTTTTAACTTGTTGCGATTAGCTGGAAGTTTTTGTAGTACTTCAATATAGTCACGACAATGTTCATAATTGAGTTCTGTGCCAAATATATCACCCGTGATTTCAATAAATGAGTCATAAATACTGAGATTTGTTGTTTTGGTTTTCTCGCTTTTCCATTCGGATGAACGTTCTTTATAAAACTTTTTAAATATCTCTGACATTTTATGCATGTGTTTAGATACAACAACAGGGCGGGAGACTTGGTTTAGATCAGCAAGAGATACTGAATCACCTTTTTCTAATAAACTACAAAGCTTGGCAAAATTAATTACATCTTGTTCATTATCAAGAGTGACACCTTCTAAAATAACATCTTCACTATGATGAATATCATCAGCTTGAGTACGAAGTGCTGCCGTTTCACCTGTATTAATTTCACTATTAAGTAAGCCAACTAAAGTTTTACCTACATTCTTACGTGCGATTGTTGATTGTCGTTTTAATTGAGTCGGATTGGTGATTTGCTTTTCTGGTTGTTTATTACGTTTGATCACCATGCGATTAAATTTAATTTCTTTTGCAATACCACCAGTACGAGTATGGTAATTCATTTCTTTAGGTGCTGGTTTCCAGTGTATTTGTTCTATATAAGGTGCTGGATCAGATAAAGTTTCATCAGAGAGTAAATCAACAATAGCAATAAAGTGATTTATTTTATCTATAGTAGATAAATCAATATCAGTTAATGAATAGTTTTGTAATGCTTCAATATTATTAAACGTATTTTTAATGCGATCTTTTCGTTCAAATAAAAAGAAAAGTTGCTGGGTATATTGTTGATCTTGAATTGTTTCAACAGCACGTTGTTGTAACATTGCTGATTGTTGCTGCTTAAAACTTAATTCATCAAATGATAAAGGTTGACCCCTGTCCATTGGTGATATTTCCCTGAGTGCTTCAAATAAAGCGTCAAATTTAACTTTATGTTGTCTGGCTAATACTAAAGCCCTTGATTTTTCTTTTGTTTTCAGGGATATCTTGACTTCTTTTTTGGCGCTTGGCAATTAATCTAGAATATATTTTGGGGTTTTTTGACGAAAATAATAAGTATTAAAGCGGTTTTTGAATATAAAGCTTGGATTACGCATGTGTGACTCACCTTAGTGTATCACCTGCAAAATTAGGGGGTAAATCGTGTTTTTACTAGAAAGATACTCAACTTAGTGCTTGTAACTTATTGTATTACAAGCACTAAATCGAAGTAAGTGGTGGAGCTGGGGGGATTTGAACCCCCGTCCGAAAAGCGTCGACCTTCGGTCCTACATGTTTAGTATCGTCTATAAGTTAACCTTTGAATCTCGGACGAACACGATAAGCAAAGGCGAGGCCGTTTGGTTTTAACGCTTCAACCCCGGCCAGGGTTTCCGTCGCGATCAGGTGTAAGGGTGACACTCCAGAATCCAGTCCACAAGAATACATGGAAGGAGCGCTAGCGGCCTAAGCTGCTAGAGAGTAAGAATCGTCGTTTGCGATTACTTTAAATTGCGGCTTTTTAACGAGGCAAACCGCACCTCGACATGCACCTAAGGCTTCATGAATTCCGTCGAATCCTAATCAGCCCCTGAATTAAATTCAGTTCGATGTTTGCCACTAAAACTATTTACATAGCCAGTGACTCGACAGGGCGAGTATAACGCACTAATTCTTTCAGGCACAAGCTATTAGCGTGCTTATTTGGTTTTAAAGGTGTGTTTGTTGATAATTTAACCGAGTTGCAGAAATAATGGCGAGAAGGAGAACTTCTCGCCAGAGGTCATAAACTAAAATGTTTGGATTACTTTTACCGTGCCGTCAGTCGCGCTTGAAGAAATAAAGCCGATTGTATTTGGGTTAGATGCAACTAAGCTAATGACTTCGGCGTCATTACTCACTTCTTTAGGCGGCGTTCCTTTACCCGTAAAAACCAATTTTGACCAATAGGCTTTCAGTTGGCTTGATGATTTCTTTAGTGCTTTTTCGTTGAATTCATCCGTAATTGGATTACCTGAATCTTGAGCAATCGCAATGATTTTACTGCCATCATCGAAAGACTTCATTTTACCGGTGTAAATTTTAGCAATCGCATTGGCGTCAATGGCATTGGCATTGGATGGGTGAACGATTACGGCCACTTCAGCAAAAACAGATGTGCTAACTAAAGCGACCGAAACAAATGCTAAATATGATAGTTTCATGTTTTTGCTCCTATTAAAAGACAAGGTCTACGCCAAAAGTCAGTGATTTACTATCTCCGGCAACAGCTAAGCTAAATGAGTTATCTTTGACGATGTCATACTGTACTTTAAACGCTGCAGAGGAGTGAAAGTCCCAACGAACGCCGAATGAAGTCGTATTGTGGTCCTCACCATCTTCGCCTTCTTGACTAAAATCAGCATAAGAAATGTAAGGAATGATGTTGTCAAAGCGGTAGCCCATACTGAGCATCCAAGTGTCTAAATTACCATCTAGATCTAAGCGATTGAGTTCAGATAAAATGAATAAGTTACCAAAGTCTGCATTCATGGCTAGGCCATAGAATTTACCATCACGGTAGTCTTTACCATCCCAAGTGACTTTTTCGCCAGCAGCATTATAGCGTTCATTGGTGTACATCATGTGAGTGGCACGAATCTCAAGCCAATCATTACTGACATTAATAACACCACCTAAAATGTCTTTCCAAATTTCTCTTGTCGGCTCTAAAAAGAAAAACTCCGAAAGTAGTTTATTTTCTTCATCGTCTTCACGGCCACCATAAATATTTGCGGTCATCGACCAGTCACCAATTTCACCAGTGTAGAGAAGATTGATACCGTTGTAGTTGAAGATTTGCCATGTGTAGTTATCTGCTGGAGGTCTCATCCAGACATAGGCATAACCGACATCGTAGAAATCAGAATAATAAAACAGAGGTAAGCGTTTTTTACCCGCTTGAACTGTCCAGTTTTCATTTAATTCATACGATAAATATGCCCATTCGAATTTAGCATCGAAGTTTTCTGCTCCTCGGGCAACAATTTGCGCTGTTGCACTGAGCCCATCTGATAAGTCAGCTTTAACTTGCAGACCAAACAGAGATTCAGGTTCGAAAGAAAACTCTTCCGTATAAGCACTAACAATAGGGTAGTCTGCTAAAAATGTGGGTGGTACGCCGTAGTGGGGTACCCCATCACCACTCAGCACTTTACCAGCATTGACGCTGGCAAAACCCGAAATGTTTACATCTGCATGCAGTGGCATAGCGCACGCTGCAAGTACTGCGATTGCGAGTGTTGTCTTCATATTTTATCCCCGATTTAGATAATATGTCTTGCTATCCGCACCTCGAAGTATAGTCAGGATTTATAAAAATCGAATAATTGTCCAAATTTTGTTATTTTTTTTATAATAAATCTCAAGACTTAGACTACATTTAGCTAAGTATTAATACATTCATGGCAAAAATTGAGGGGACACTCTATGTCATCTGGGTTCAGCTTTAGCAATTTAAGCATTACTAAAAAAATTCACGCTATTACCAGCCTGGCTGTTTTGGTTTTTTTAATTTCCTCAGCAATTAATTACTCTGCGATGATGGACAATGAAAAAGCCCTTAAGGAGCTTGAAAGTACAACATTTAAAGTGGTACAGCTTGCGACAGCTAATAAGTTTTATTTAGAAAAACTGAATGAGCTTTATACTCAAGCGGTGACATTTGGTGATGAAGAATTGGTCACTCAAGCGCAAAATACTGCAGCCATAATTGAGGAAAACTTAACAGAGCTAGCGCGACTCGACAGTTCTTATCACGGTCAAGAAAATAAGCAGCTGCAAGAATATGCTGCTATATCAGGAAAAATAGCTTCAGGTATGATTGATGGCACCGCAGATTTTTCTAAAATCCAGCAAGATGCTCAAGAAAAAACAAAAAAATATGAAACCCTACTCGATAGTTTTAAAACGATTCAAACACGAGCAGACGATCGTTTTATCGAATTAGTAGAAAGTACGCAAATCCGCTCACATGATGCAATGTTCATGATGCTTTCGATTAGTATCGTCTTGCTCGCAGGCCTAGTGATATTAGCTATATTTATCGCTCGAGGGATTGGTCACTCAGCAAGTGATGCAGCTCGCTCTTTACAGTTACTAGCAAACGGAGGTGGGAGTTTAAGCTCTCAACTTGCTGTTCGTTCAGGTGATGAAATAGGCCAAGTATCTATTAACTTTAACGGGTTTATGGCCTTACTGAAGGCTGCGGTAATGAATATTATGGCTGTGGTTGAACCTTTGATGGAAAACTCAACTCGGCTTGTTCAAGGGATGGAAAAGGCTGAAAGCGCAACTAATCAGCAAACCAGAGATGCAGAGGTTGTCCGTCAATCGATGGAGGAGATGAAACAAAGTGTTGGTGATATTTCATCTTCTGCTGCGAGTGCTGCTCAGGCCGCGCAAACCGCTGAACGAGAAGTGGAGCAAAGTCTTAAACAAATCAAGTTGTCAGTCGATACCTCACAAGCCTTGAGTGATGAAATTGACAGTGCTTCGGCTACTATCGATAAATTGGCAAACGATACTCAAAATGTTAGCCAAATTTTAAATGTAATCACGTCTATTGCAGAGCAAACAAACCTATTGGCCCTCAATGCTGCCATAGAGGCCGCTCGTGCAGGTGAGCAAGGTCGAGGGTTTGCTGTGGTAGCTGACGAAGTCCGTGAGCTTGCTTCTCGAACTGCAAAATCAACCAATGAAATTCGAGAGCTACTGACTGCATTAACAGGGGCTGCGAATGTATCTGTGAGTGCGATGAATACCGCGCGTGATATGGCAAAAAATAATGCTGATGCAGCACAAGAAACCGGCGGTTCGATTCAGAAGATTTCAGAACAGATTTTGGCTATCAATGGTATGAATGCGCAAATTGCAGCGGCAACAGAAGAGCAAACATCGGTGGCAGCAATGGTGGTGGATAATGTGTCAAATATGCATCGCTCATTTGAGGACACGCTAGGATCATTAGCGCAGGTGCGAGAGGTCGCGATGAATCTTCACACGTTATCAGATAATTTATTGGATGCGACGTCTAAATTTGAGATCTAGTAAGGCATAAGTACTAGATGGCATTTTACTGAAGGTGAGTTTTTAACGTATTGTTTAAGCTCACTTTTATTGTTTTATAGTTATCAAAAAACTAACACTTAACTTTTCTGTTAAGGTGTGCTCAAATGAACCTACTTTAAATTGTAAAACAATTTAGCCCTTTTGTATTAGAAGTAGGTTGCTAATGTCTTTGTTTGAGTTCGATGATCAATCTAAACAGGTTATGTTATTACAACATCCTGTCCAATCTGGTTTTCCAGCATCTGCTGCTCAGCTTATAGATGCCCTTGATGCGTCAGTTTATTGCGAATTTGAATATGATATCTCTGTCATACGCGCATTATTTGCTGATGCTAAGCTCACATTATCTCCTCCATTTATTGTTGCAAAAGCCCTTGATGCTAAAGTTTCAATTCGGGTAGATGAAACGAATATGAGCGCTGAAGCAACCTTAATTGCAGCCCAAGGGGGAGGAATTGCCAATTTTGATGTTGTGAAAACCGCTTTACAGCAAGCTGGTGTACAAAAGGGGATCAGTAGCCGAGCTATAGAAGAGTTTTTAGGCCGTCAGTTTGAAACTGCAGCCGGTGATAGTTATTCAGCGATTATTGCACACGGTCGGCGTGCTAAAGATGGTGATGATACTAAGTTTGTGCGCTTGTGTGCGACCGCGCAAGATAGGATTTTGAGCCCTCAGGTACAAGCTGATGGTAAAGTCGATATGCGAAATTTAGGTGCCATCATTACAGTCAATCCTGGGGCACCTTTGATGCAGCGTGTTCCGCCAACTAAAGGCGAAGATGGGTTTACCGTGTTTGGTGATGCTTTGCCTGCAAAACCTGGACGAGATTTCGCATTGCAAGTGATGGATGGCACAGCACTTGACCCAAGTAATCCTAATATTTTAGTCGCTGACGCTGTAGGTGTGCCTGTAGCCTTGACTCGTGGTATGCGAGTCGATGATGTTATTTGTTATGACAATATTGATGTAACAACTGGGCATGTAGAGTTTGATGGCAGTGTCATTGTTTCTGGCGATGTAAAAGATGGGATGAAAGTCAAAGCTACGGGTGATATCACTGTGCTGGGTTTTGTTGAATCAGCCACGCTTGAATCAAACTCTGTCATTACAATAGTCCAAGGAGCGATTGGCCGAAAACGAGAAGAGGGTGAAGACTTTACCTGTATTATCAAAGCACAAGGGACTATTTCATTAGGATATGCTCAGTATTCGCAAGTATCAAGTGGCCAAGATTTAATGATTGATCGCCAAGCGCTTCATTGTGAATTGTCATCGAATCGATTAATTCGGGTGGGAAAAGGTGAAAAGCCACGAGGGAAAATAATTGGTGGGCGGATCATTAATGCCTTACGTGTTGAAACCGGCGAGTTAGGAGCTCCATCGGGGACTAAAACACATGTTCAGCTGGCGCAATATTGGCATGAACTCAGAGATAAGCAATCAGCATTGAGTGAACTCGAAAAAAGCTTAAATAGTAAAGCAAATGCTTTGAAACAAGCGCGTAAAAAAGCAGAAAAAATCCCATCAAAACAGCAAAAACAGCTTTATTTGAATAAAATAGCCGCCAGTGACGAGCAAATAATATTGAAGCTCAAGCATGTTTATCGAAATAAAGAAACGTTAAAACGAAAACTCGCAACACTGCTTAAAACAAGCCGTGTCACCATCAATGAGTTAATGCACCCAGGTGTTGAATTACAAATCGCAAAAGATGTTAAATCGTTTTCAAGAATATACCCGCCCCATTTAGTGCGGGTATCAGAAGGTAAAATTACTCAGACGTTTTAACTGAAGTCTCTACTTGTTCATCGTCTGCACTCACCATTGGCCAGCCACCTAACTGCTGCCATTTATTGACAATATGACAAAAAAGCTCAGCGGTACGTTCGGTATCGTATACCGCGCTATGTGCTTGGCTGTTGTCAAAGTCAATGCCAGCTGTAAGGCAAGCTTTAGCTAATACCGTTTGTCCTAATGCTAAACCGGCTAATGAAGTGGTGTCAAAACTGACAAAGGGGTGAAACGGAACTCGTTTGATTTTCGTGCGGGCAAGGGCTGCATTGACAAAACCTTGGTCAAATGACGCATTATGAGCAACAATCACGGTGCGTTGGCAACCCGCTGCTTTTTGCGCTTTACTCACTGATTTACATATTTCTTTAAAGGCATCAACTTCTTCTACGGCACCTCTTAGCGGGCTAAAGGGATCAATGCCATTAAACTCGATGGCTGCCTGTTCAATGTTTGCCCCTTCAAACGGTTGAATATGAAAATGCAATGTGGAGTCGAGAGACAGTAACCCTTGGTCATCCATTTTTAATGTGGTGACAGCTATTTCGAGCAAAGCATCAGTTTGGCTGTTAAAACCAGCAGTTTCTACATCAATGACTACAGGAAAAAAGCCACGAAAGCGTTTTGAAAATAAAGTTTGCTCAGTATCAGCCATAATTATCTTTTTTTAGCACAAAATAGGGGGGCATTATGTCAAAAAATTATCATCAAATGCCAGTTAATCTATCACTATTAACTGACAACCCTAAAAAGAGGGTGCAAGCGGCCGTTAAATAACCTAGATAAAGCGCTGTATTTGAATTTTAGATGTTATACCGGTTACTTGTTAGTCATACCTAATAATCGGCAAGTAATTTGCATGGTATTAAATGGAATGATGTTTTGAAAAAAGCGCTTATTAGGATCATTTATTTTTATGTTGAAATGTATAGGAACAGGCGACAATGCTTCAGTTTAGTTATCTTTCATTGGCGATTGGGTTAATGCTTTATAGCGTGACGTCCCATGGGGCTGTGCAGGCGTATTCAGCTAACCCAGAAAACTCAACGTGGTTCAATGAGAAAACAACTCGCCTGTCGTGTGAACTCGCCCACGCGATCCCTTATTATGGTCAAGTTATTTTTACAACACAGGCCAGTAAAGCGAAACCATTAAATTTTACAGTGGATATGTTGATCCAGCCAGAAGGCTATAGCATGGCAGCGATTAAATCGGTACCTCCTCCTTGGAAGCCTGGTTATCGCAGTACAGAGCTGGCTTCGTTGAAGCTATTACAACAATTTGACGCTGAAGCTGAAAATAAAACGGCTTGGTTAATGTTATCTGAACTTGAAAAAGGCAACATGCCAACTTTGTATTATCAAGATTGGCGAAACGAACAAGATAAAGTCAAAGTTGCATTATCTGCAGTCAATTTTCGAGATAACTATTTAAAATTTTTACAGTGTCGCGATCAAATGCTCGCTTACAATTTTGAAGATATTGCCTTTACTGTGCTGAGTTATCAAAAAAACTCCAGCGAATTAACCAAGCAATCAAAAAAACGCCTAAATAAAATTGGTGAGTATTTAAAAAATGACCCCAATATAGAATCTGTGCTTATTGCTGCGTATACCGATAGCTACGGTGGCCGATATTTAAATGATGAGTTATCTAAAAAACGAGCGCTATCAATTAAAAACTATATGACAGAAATGGGTGTTGAAGATCAACGAGTTGAGGTTGAGGGGTTTGGAGAAAAACGACACATATCACCCAATTCTACGGTGTTGGGTCGTCAACTAAACCGTCGAGTGGTTATTCAGATTGCGAAGCAGTAAACCAAGCTGAGTGGTTTACTGTGTCACCATAACATTCACTTCCGTCCAGTCACTTTGTTGATAAACACTAATTTTTATTGACTGTGATGACTGTTTATAAAACAGTGTTTGGCGACCGATATCTTCAACCATATTGATGGGATCGCCTAACTGAGCAAAATAGAACTGCATTACACCTTCAGCGGTGCTTTTTACATAGCCGGTTAGGATCATCGGGTATTCATCATCGAGCTTCATCCTAACATCAAAATTATCAGGCAAGGGAACCTGTGTTAGATCGGCATAACTACTTGGACTGGCCAAACCTAATACGCTGCAAAGCAACACAGGAAATAAAGCGCGTTTCAACATAATGATTCCTATTGTAATAATTTAAGCGCTAATCGAACAAAATCCGATGAAGTCACAATTCCGAGCAAACGATCTTGACTATCAATCACTGGCAAGCAACCGTGGCGATTATTAACAAAGAACTCAGCCGCTTTTATTTGTGGCATATCAGGGCTGGCAAACACCACATCTTTGTCAATCAACGACATCACATTAATCGATTTTTCTTCTTTGCTCAAGCAAGAAGACCCATGGATATCAAGTAAATACATCACTTTAGCTAATACTGTCTTTTGGGTCACGACACCGGCAAAGCGTGTATCATCGACTATGGGAATATGGCGGATGTTGTGTGTTTTCATCATCTGATGTAAATCATACATGCTTGCTGTGCTACTTAAGCTAACAACATCAGATGTCATGATTTCTGCGACTGTGCGGCTCATACTTCTATCTCCATAAACTCGTGTAAGCATATTAGTTGTCAGTATATGCTCATCTGAGCCGCGATGAATTGTTTTAGCGCAACTTTTAATGGCCTTTTTTTAGTTGACGAAAATTAAAACGGGCCGGATGAAGCGCATCAGCGACACGCTTTGAGACGGGCAGTGGATAACCTAACATTTCACAGGCAATCATTTCGGCCAATAACGGTGCACTGCACAAACCCCGAGCGCCAAGTGCCGTCAAGCTATACAAACCAGGCTGACTGGAATGATAAGGTAAAAAGCTGTGATATTGACCTTTTTTGATGGGGGCGAAGCTAAGGGCAAACTGCTCGGAGTCAGTCACTTGTCCTGCTAGAGGTAAATGATCAATAACCGTACAGCGTATTGCGGCTTTTGCTGAATCGATAGTGCTTAGCTCGCTGGCAAAATCACATTGTGCGTAAAAATCATTAAACTGAGAGAAATTGAGCTGATTGTCAGACTCTCTGACTTCAGTGTTGCTCTCGCCTTTATCAAATGTCGCTCCCATACAATGCTGATCGCGATAATGAGGCGTGAAATACCCTTTGTGACACAATACCGTTTTGAGCGTTTTAGAGTGGTGAGTTGCGTTGATTTGCGACACTTGGCCTCGTACTGGCACTAAGGGTAATTCGGCGCTTTGTTTAAACTGATGGCTTTGATCGCCACATGCTATCACCACATGGGAATAATTAGTAAAATCACCGAGTGATGTCTGTAATTGCCACTGATTGTTGTGGTTATGGAGTTGTTGCACTTCACAATTTAAATGAAGCGAGAAAGGCACACATTTGTAAGCTGCATCAAATAAAGCCTGAATGAGTGAAGGGGGGTTGATCCAGCCTCCATCAGGGATAAACAAACCTCGATAAGGTGTGCGTACGCCGCTTATTATTTCGCTTTCTTTTTCATCAACCCCGTAAATTAAAGATGTTGGCCAATGCTGCTTAGTCAGTAAATTCTCCTGAAAAGCTAGTTTTGCAGGTTTGACCGCTTGTAGGAGAACCCCGCACCATTGATGATCAAAGTGATGGCCTGACTGCAACAGCTGATCATAGGTGCGCCGAGCATAGTAAAAAGCGTGGGCAAAAAACTCACTGCTGTTACTGACATCAACTTGAATATGAGGGTACAACGCACCTTGCTGATTGCCCGATGCTTCACTTGCTAAGGCTTCGGCTTGGCAAAATACATCAAACTCAAGTCCTTTTTTTGCTAATGCCAATGCTATATTGGCAGCGGCTATGCCACCTCCAATAATGGCTACTTTTTTAGGTGTATGCCCTGGGCGCATAAAATATGGCGTTGCATTACTTTTAGCTGTTGGGCTTGTGAGTGCACCGACGAGCATCTCTCTTTTTTTACCGAATCCTTTTCGTTTTGATACAGTGAAGCCAGCTTCAATCAAGCCTCGACGAACATCACCTGCAGCTGTAAATGTGGCTAAAGTACAGCCAGCTCGCCCAAGGTGAGCCATTTCATTAAACAAACTTTGCTGCCACATCTCTGGGTTTTTACTGGGCGCAAACCCATCCAGATACCAAGCGTCTATCCAACCTTGCGAGAGATAAGGCATATTGTTAATCCCATCTTGCACATCACCAAACCACAAATCCAAAATAATGTGACCTTGTTGAAATTCAAGGCGGTGGCAACCTTTTAGCGAAGTCGGATAAAGTGAGGTGAGCTGTTCAGCATAGCACGTCAACGTTGGCCATTGTTTTAATATTTCAATAAGTTGTGTTTTAGATATTGGGTATTTTTCAAATGATACAAAATGCAGTTGCTGCACACTTTTATCGTGTTGGAGATTAAATTGATACCAAGTATTTAAAAAATTTAGCCCTGTGCCAAAGCCTGTCTCTGCGATTACAAATCTGGCGTTATCATGGTTTAATAAGCGCTGAGAAATATCATTTTGCTGATAAAAAACATAATCTGACTCGAGCAACCCATTTTCATTTGAAAAATATACATCGTCAAATTGGGTGGATACAGGCGTGCCTTGTTCATTAAATTCGATTGGAGCGTTTTTTATCATGATGGATAGCGTGATTAAATATCAGTCAGAGAATGGCCATTATGATACTTTTTTTAACTTTGGCTCGCAGCTAAAACTGATCAAACGGTCGTTTTTATGATTAAAAGTCGTTCATCGCAGGTTTGTGAAGGGGTACAAAAGAATTAATTTAAGTTTTTTAGGGTAATTACTTTAATTTATTTTTTAATATGATTATCTTACTAAGTACTTTGAATTATTAGAGTTATTAGTATTGAACTAGGTAATTAAATCATAAAAAAATATTTTTTTTGCAACACTTTTAACATCTAATGGTCAATAACAGCTGAAAGCTGACCAGTTTAATATATATTTGCACGTAAAATAGCGCGCAATTGAGTTTGTAACTAAGGGAACTCCCATGAAAAGAGCCGTAATTACGGGGATCGGTATTGTATCTAGTATCGGTAATGATAAACAACAAGTACTAGAATCTCTTCAAGCTGGTCGTTCAGGTATTAAATACAACGAAGAATTTGCGCAATACAAACTTCGCAGTCAAGTGTGTGGTGCAGTTGATATCAATGTGGCTGATTTTGTTGACCGTAAAGCATTACGCTTTATGGGGGATGCTGCGGCATATTCGTACATTGCCATGGCACAAGCTATTGAAGATTCTGGTTTAAACGAAGAGCAAGTATCAAACCCTCGTACCGGTCTTGTGGTAGGTTCAGGTGGTGGTTCATCTAAGCACCAAGTTGATGCAGCCGATATTTTACGCGAAAAAGGCGTTAAACGCGTGGGCCCATACATGGTCCCTCGTACTATGGCCAGTACTGCTTCTGCATGTTTGGCAACCCCTTTTAAAATCAAAGGCGTTAACTACTCAATCAGTTCTGCTTGTGCAACATCTGCACATTGTATCGGAAATGCGGTTGAGCAAATCCAATTAGGTAAGCAAGATGTTGTTTTTGCTGGTGGCGGTGAAGAGCTTCACTGGACACTTGCAATGGAATTTGATGCGATGGGTGCGTTATCAACTAAGTACAATGAAACCCCAGAAAAAGCTTCGCGTACCTATGATGCGAATCGTGACGGCTTTGTTATCTCTGGTGGTGGCGGTATTGTTGTTGTTGAAGAGCTGGAACATGCTCTTGCTCGCGGTGCACACATCTATGCAGAAATCGTTGGTTATGGCGCGACTTCTGATGGTTATGACATGGTTGCACCTTCTGGCGAAGGTGCGGTTCGTTGTATGCAACAAGCAATGGCTACCGTTGAAGGACCAATTGATTATTTAAATACTCATGGTACGTCGACACCAGTTGGTGATGTGAAAGAGTTAGGTGCAATTCAAGAAGTATTTGGTGGTAAATCACCTGCAATCAGCGCAACTAAAGCTATGACAGGTCATGCGTTAGGTGCCGCTGGTGTTCACGAAGCAATTTACTCTCTTCTTATGCTTGAAAATGGCTTTGTAGCACCATCAATTAATATTGATGAGCTTGACGAGCAAGCGGTAGGGCTTGATATCGTGACAGAAAAGCGTGATGTAGCACTGAATACTGTGATGTCGAATAGCTTCGGCTTTGGTGGCACAAACGCCACGTTAGTGATGCAAAAATATAAAGGCTAAGTTGCCGTTTATATACTGACAAAAAGGTCGCGTTGAGCGGCCTTTTTTGTTGTTTAAAGGGCTGTTTCAAATAGTTATCTCCGCTACAATGCAGCGATACGCACATAAAGGATATTTAAATGAAGATTTTAGCCGATCAAAACATGCCACTGGTTGAAGAGTACTTCGCTCACCTTGGTCACGTTACGCGTTTTGATGGTCGCTCTTTGACTGCGGAACAGTTAAAGGGTGTGGATATTTTACTTATTCGTTCGGTTACGCCAGTTAATGAAGCATTACTTCGTTTTGCTGATCAACTTAAATTTGTGGGAACCGCCACTATCGGTACTGATCATGTCGATCAAGATGAACTCGCTAAGCGTAATATCGCGTTTACCAATGCGCCGGGCTGTAATGCGGTGGCAGTGGCTGAATTTGTGATTAGTGCTTTGTGTGCGTTATCGCAGCAATATCATTTCGAATTGTCAGATAAAGTCGTCGGTATTGTCGGGGTTGGTAATATTGGGATCCGATTGCATCGTAAGTTACAAGCAATTGGAATCAAGACATTATTATGTGACCCATTTGTTCAAGAGCAATATCCAGAACTTCAGTTTGTTGAATTATCGCAATTATTTCAGCAGGTTGATGTGATTAGTTTTCACGTGCCGTTAATAAAAGATGGCCCCCATGCGACAAAACATTTACTTAACGAGCAAACGTTAAGTTCACTTAAACCAAATGCGATTGTGATTAATGCGAGCCGTGGTGATGTGATTGATAATCTGGCACTAAACGCGTATTTATCTGAGCCGCATCAGCATCATGTGGTACTTGATGTGTGGGAAAATGAACCGACAATCAATACACAGCTTTTAGATAAGGTCGATTTTGCCTCGGTTCATATTGCAGGGCATACGCTTGAGGGCAAAGCGCGAGGCACACAAATGCTTTATCAAGCTTTAAGTGCACAGCTTGATACACCTGCTGAATTACAATTAAGCGACTTTTTACCCACTCCTGCGATAACCAATATGACAGTGTCTGCTTCATTTGAAGTCAAAAACCTGCCCCAGTTAGTGCATAGTGTTTATGATATTCGACGAGATGATGGTATTGTGCGCGCCGAATTACAAAAGAAGGGTTTTGACTTCTTACGTAAAAATTATCCCATTCGCCGTGAATTTTCAGCTTTGACCCTAGAATGCGCGACGGATGAACAAGCTTTAATGTTGTCTGAGCTAGGCTTTACAACGAGCAATACAGCGTTACTTAAATAAGGTATTTTCATTATGTCTCAACAATACAATGTAGCTATTTTAGGTGCTACTGGCCTTGTCGGTCGTCAAATTATTGAAACTTTAGCGGATCGTAAATTTCCTGTCGGGTCATTATTCCCGCTGGCAAGTAGCCGAAGTGCAGGTGAAGATATCAAATTTCAAGGTCAAGACATTGAAGTGCAAGATGTTGAGTTATTTGACTTTTGCCAAGCGCACATTGCCATTTTTTCTGCTGGGAGTGAAGCCTCACTCAAATATGCATCGATTGCTGCTGACGCAGGTTGCATTGTGATTGATAACTCATCAGCGTTTCGCAATGATTTTGAAATTCCGCTAGTAGTGCCGGAAGTGAACCCACACAGTTTAGAGGATTACCGTAATCGCAATATTATTGCCAATCCAAATTGTTCGACAATTCAGCTGATGCTTGCTGTCAAACCTATTTATGATGCGTATGGTATTGATCGCATTAATGTGTGTACGTATCAAGCCGTATCGGGCGCAGGCAAAGAAGCCGTCGATGAGCTCGCAAAACAAACGGCTAACCTCATGAATGCCCGCCCAATGGACAACCAAGTGTTTCCTAAGCAAATCGCGTTTAATGTGATCCCACAAATTGATGACTTCACTGAAAATGGTTATACCAAAGAAGAAATGAAGATAGTCAATGAGACGCAAAAAATTCTTGGTGATTCAACTGTTTCGGTCAATCCAACAGCGGTGAGAGTACCGGTCTTTTTTGGTCATTCAGAAGCGATCCATTTAGAAACGCGTATGCCGTATGATCTTGAGCATGTTAAGTCATTATTGCGCGAGGCTCCTGGGGTTGAATTAATTGAAGATGAGCATGACTATCCAACAGCTGTGAGTGATGCCAGCGGTAATGACACTGTTTATGTAGGTCGCGTTCGTGCTGATATCAGTCACCCTCAAGGACTAAATATGTGGGTTGTGTCGGATAACACCCGTAAAGGTGCAGCAACAAATAGTGTTCAAATAGCTGAAAAGTTAATCGAAATTTACCTATAAATAAATCAAATTAGCAAAGGCTTAGCACTATATTGGCCTTGAGTTAGAAAAAACAACAAAACAGGCCTTTGTGCCTGTTTTGTTGTTTTTACAGCAATAAAATGAACGTTGTACCAACTATTGCCGCTAGAAGATGAAGGTGGCAATTGAGCTAATTTATTATTTTTGCTCTATAAATAATTATTTAATATCTAAGGTGTTCATTTTTAAAGTCTTTCAATGGATATTCGTGATCATCTGGTTTATAGTTTGAGATTGGAACAAAGCTTGCAAAATTATAATAACCAAGTTTGTGTATTCTCAGTTCAATACACGAATATTTTTCAGAAAGTAAAGGAATAGCATGCGCGGTTTATCCTCAATTTTACTTTTAATGTCAGTATTACTTATGCCACTAAGTTCTGCTGATGAAGGCACTCGGTTAAAAGGCCCAAAGGGGGTTGATTACGGTGAACAAGGCCGAGCGTATGGGCCGGTAAAGTCGAGCGACACCTTATGGCGGATCGCAGTAAAAGTCAGACCTGATAACTCAGTAACAATTTATCAAGTCATGCAAGCTCTGTATGAAAAAAACCCAGATTCTTTCTTAGATAAAAATATCAATCACATCCGTGATGGCGCTTATTTAAAAATCCCTTCAATGCGCGAAATCCGTAGTATCGAACCTGAATTGGCAAGACAAAAGTCAGATCAAGATGATGAGCTGTGGGAGAAAAAGAAAAGTGGCACATTAGATTCAAATGAAATTAATTTAGTCGAAAAGAAAGTGACACAGGCGCGCCAATCTGATGTGGAAGAGGCCAAGCTTGAAATTAAAAAAGAGTTAAATGAATTAAAACAAACTCAAAACGATAATTTGGTTGATTTACAACAAAAATTCAAATCTTCAGTGGGTAATGCTGAGGCGATTTTAGCTGAAAATAACAAACTGAAATCTCAGCTTGAGCTCATCTCACAAGAGCTCGAACTTGTTAAAGCGCAGCTAGGCAACGATAGTAAAATACAACAACAGCTTAGAGAAATGCTTGCATTGCAAAATGAAGAACTTGCAATGCAAAAGGCTAAGTTAGCACAAGAAGAACAAGGCACAGATTGGGGAAAAGTGTTCTCTGATCCACTTTATATCGCCTTGTTCTCGAGTATTCCGGCGATTCTTATTATTGTGGGTGGATTCTTATTTGTCCGAAACCGAAATAAGTCAGAGCCTCAGCCTGAACCTATGTTTGACACGCCAGCACCCATGGCTCCAGCGCCGCCTCCACCTCCGTTTGAGGTTGATGATACGCCCGATCTTATGTCAATGGATGACAGCCTAGCGGATGATAACCTTACTGATGATAGTTTAGATGACTTACTTGATGACTCTATCCGCTTGGATGATGAGCTCGATAGTGATGATATCTTACCTGAACCCGACGATATTCTATATGAAGAAGATGAACCAGAGCTCGACATTGACGACATGGATGGTGACTCTTTACTGAATCAAGATGAACTGGATGGTTTGTTAAGTGATGACCTTGTCTTTGATGATGGTTCGGATGAATTAGATGATCTCGTGCCTGACTTACCAGAGACTGAAGCGAGCACGGATGTATTAGCTGATGATGATATTGATGCATTGCTTCAGCAAGATTTTGATAGCCCTGCTGATGATGATTTACTTCCAGATACCGATATCGAAATTGATATTCCTGAAGAGCTAGAGCCGGATGACTCAGTCAAAGAAGACGATATTGATGGGCTCATGGATGAATTGAGTACGCCAACTGATGTTGTTTCTGATGACAATGACATTGATGCTTTACTTGATGGTAATGCTTCAACAGGTATCGCGTCCGATGATGAAGTTGATGACTTATTAAATAGTAGCTTCGATGGCGATGAGTCAGCTCTTGATGACTTAGATGACATTGATGCAATGTTAGCTGAGGCAAATAATGCTCCAGAAGAAGATGACTCAGCAGATGAGCAAGAAAATGAGTCTGACGATTTGGATGGCTTGTTAGATGATTTAGATCTCGAAGATGATGAGCAAGAAACTGCCGCTGCGGACGAGGCAGCTGATGATTTAGATGTTGCACCTGAATCTACAGAGGACGATGAGTCCGAAGATCTTGATGGCTTGTTAGATGATTTAGATCTTGAAGATGATGAGCAAGAAACGGCCGCTGCAGACGAGGCAGCTGATGTTGAAGAAGATGATTTAGACGACTTGTTATCAGAAGTCGCTGACGATAATACCGAAGTTGATGAGTTAGACATTGAACCTGAATCTGCAGAGCACGATGAGTCTGACGACCTCGATGGTTTGTTAGATGATTTAGATCTTGAAGATGATGAGCAAGAAACTGCCGCTGCGGACGAGGTTACTGATGTTGAAGAAGATGATTTAGACGACTTGTTATCAGAAGTCGCTGACGATAATACCGAAGTTGATGAGTTAGACATTGAACCTGAATCTGCAGAGCACGATGAGTCTGACGACCTCGATGGTTTGTTAGATGATTTAGATCTTGAAGATGATGAGCAAGAAACTGCCGCTGCGGACGAGGTTACTGATGTTGAAGAAGATGATTTAGACGACTTGTTATCAGAAGTCGCTGACGATAATACCGAAGTTGATGAGTTAGACATTGAACCTGAATCTGCAGAGCACGATGAGTCTGACGACCTCGATGGCTTGTTAGATGATTTAGATCTTGAAGATGATGAGCAAGAAACGGCCGCTGCAGACGAGGCTGCTGATGTTGAAGAAGATGATTTAGACGACTTGTTATCAGAAGTCGCTGACGATAATACCGGAGCTGATGAGCTAAATGTTGAACCTGAATCAGCAGAGGATATTGAGTCAGACGATCTTGATGGCTTGTTAGATGATTTAGATCTTGAAGATGATGAGCAAGAAACTGCCGCTGCGGACGAGGTTACTGATGTTGAAGAAGATGATTTAGACGACTTGTTATCAGAAGTCGCTGACGATAATACCGAAGCTGATGAGTTAGACGTTGAACCTGAATCGGCAGAGGACGATGATCTTGATGGCTTGTTAGATGATTTAGATCTTGAAGATGATGAGCAAGAAACTGCCGCTGCGGACGAGGTTACTGATGTTGAAGAAGATGATTTAGACGACTTGTTATCAGAAGTCGCTGACGATAGCGCCGAAGCTGATGAGTTAGACATTGAACCTGAATCTGCAGAGCACGATGAGTCTGACGACCTCGATGGCTTGTTAGATGATTTAGATCTTGAAGATGATGAGCAAGAAACGGCCGCTGCAGACGAGGCAGCTGATGTTGAAGAAGATGATTTAGATGACTTGTTATCAGAAGTCGCTGACGATAGCGCCGAAGCTGATGAGTTAGACATTGAACCTGAATCTGCAGAGCACGATGAGTCTGACGACCTCGATGGTTTGTTAGATGATTTAGATCTTGAAGATGATGTGAAAGAACCGGCCGCTGCAGACGAGGCAGCTGATGTTCAAGAAGATGAGTTAGACGACTTGTTATCAGAAGTCGCTGACGATAATACCGAAGTTGATGAGTTAGACATTGAACCTGAATCTGCAGAGCACGATGAGTCCGACGATCTTGATAGTTTGTTAGATGATTTAGATCTTGAAGATGATGAGCAAGAAACGGCTGCTGCGGATGAGGCAGCTGATGTTCAAGAAGATGAGTTAGATGACTTGTTATCAGAAGTCGCTGACGATAACGCTGAAGTTGATGAGTTAGACGTTGAACCTGAATCTGCAGAGCACGATGAGTCCGACGATCTTGATAGTTTGTTAGATGATTTAGATCTTGAAGATGATGAGCAAGAAACGGCTGCTGCGGATGAGGCAGCTGATGTTCAAGAAGATGAGTTAGATGACTTGTTATCAGAAGTCGCTGACGATAACGCTAAAGTTGATGAGTTAGACGTTGAACCTGAATCTGCAGAGGAGAGTGAGTCCGACGACCTTGATGGTTTGTTAGATGATTTAGATCTCGAAGATGATGAGCAAGAAGCGGTCGTTGCAGACGAGGCAGCTGATGTTGAAGAAGATGATTTAGATGACTTGTTATCAGAAGTTCCTGACGATAGCGCTGAAGCTGATGAGCAAGAAACTGCCGCTGCGGACAAGGCAGCCGATGTTGAAGAAGTTGAGTATTCTAAAGATAACGAACAAGATGATTTAGCGCAGCCAGGTGCTACCGAGACAGAGCAGCAAGATGAATCGCTTGAAGCGGATGTACAGACAGACGCAAATGATCAGCTGGCAGAGCAATCAGCGCCTAAGGGTGACGAGAATGAAGTTGGAACTGAGGAGCCTTATCAAAATACTGATAACTTCGAAGCTGATGAATTAGACTCGTTTGAACTTGCGGCTGAGTTAGATGATGTTGATTTAGGCGATGATCCACTTCTTGATGCCGATGATATCGTCGTCGAAGAAGATCTTCAGCTTGAGGATGTTGATCTTGAGTTAGAGACTGAAGCCGACCTTGAAATTAATTTTGATGAACAGTTAGAGCAAGCCCATGCAGATACACCCAGTATTGAGCTGGAGGAATACCCTGAGCTAGAACTCGATGATGCGTTAGCAGAATTAGAAATGGGCGAGAGCGATACCTCTCAAGCAGAGCGGGATCTTGCTCAGTCATTAGCCCAATCTGAACTCGCTACCGATTTAGATGATGATCTCTCACTTGAAGAAGATATTGACGATGAGTCGATCGGTTTAGGTGATGCATTTGATGAGTTGACCGAGCAGGGACAGTCTATCGCAGATCTGGAAGCCGATTTATTAAGTACAGAGCAACAACTTGATGATATTGATGGTGAGCAAGATGATGAACCACTCAATGATCTTCTTAATGAGTCAGTCGAAAGTTCGCCTCTTATAGATGATGAGCTTGATGAAATTCCATTAGAAGCTGACTTGCTTGATTCTTTAGAGCACGCAGATTTTGATTCATTGTTAAGTGAGCTAGGTGATGATGAAGAGATTGATAGTGACAGCGAAGAGTTCGAGCTTGATTTTGATAATTTGCTAGCAGATGAATCTCTAGATGATGAACCATTAACAGATGACGAAGATGACGAAGATGACCTTAACGATGATGGGGATTATCTTGATATTGAACAATTACTTGAAGAAAGTGATGATCAAATACCAGAAGATGAACCTTACGATAAAGTCAGTATGGATGTCGGTTTGGGTGATTTTGACCAATTGCTTGCTGATGAAGAAGGATTGGATGTTGATAACGAAAGTGGTGGGTTTTCAGCTAAGTTAGATTTAGCGCGGGCTTATCTTGAAATTGAAGACTTAGAAAATGCACGAAAAGCGGTGCAAGATGTCATTGATAATGGGCCTGAAGAAGTCCAACAAGAAGCAGGAAGGCTGTTAAGTAAATTAACCAGTTAAAAACATAAATGGTTCATTTGTGAAAGGCTAAGCATTATGGTTAGCCTTGATATTTCACCAATCAATTAGGTTAGCTTCAAAAGTAACAGTTAAAAAAACGCGAATTCCCTTAAAGGCAATTCGCGTTTTTTTATACTATTTAGTAGCGTCTATTAACTGTGGTAATTCTCACAAGCTTCTAAGGTGTTTTCGATTAAACTCGCAACAGTCATGGGTCCAACACCACCTGGAACAGGGGTAATGAAACTAGCGCGTTGTTCAGCAACTTGATAAGCCACATCACCGACTAATTTACCATCTTCTAAACGATTGATACCCACATCAATGACGATAGCGCCTTCTTTAATCCACTCTCCAGGAATAAATGCAGGCTTACCAACCGCGACGACAACTAGATCGGCACGACGAACATGCTCTTCAAGATTTTGCGTAAATTTATGACAAACTGTAGTTGTACAACCGGCTAATAAAAGTTCAAGTGCCATTGGTCTGCCCACAATGTTTGATGCACCAACAACAACAGCATCCATTCCTTTATAACGCACACCAGTTGAATCTAAAAGCGTGATGATCCCTTTTGGAGTACAAGGACGAAGTGCAGGCATACGCTGTGCTAAACGCCCGATGTTATATGGATGAAAACCGTCGACATCTTTAAGAGGAGTAATACGCTCTAAGATTTTTTCAGCATCTAATCCTGCGGGAAGGGGAAGTTGTACAAGAATGCCGTCGACTTCAGGATCGGTATTAAGTGTATCAACAAGCTCTAATAGTTGTTGTTCAGATGTGTCGCCTGGTAAGTCATAAGATTTAGATACGAAGCCGACTTCTTCACAGGCTTTACGTTTTGAACCTACGTAAACTTGTGACGCAGGATCTGCGCCGACTAATACAACAGCCAAGCCAGGTGCGCGAAGCCCCTGTGCCAGTCGTTGTTCCACACGTTGCGCGACAGATGTTCGAACCTGCTTTGCAATCGCCTTACCATCGATGATGTTTGCCGTCATGGTTGACCTTTTAAATTGGGGTTATTACTAGAGCGAGCGACATTTTCTCATGAAAGGTCTTGTACGCCAAGTTAGCATTAAGTAGATATGAAAAGTTTTGCTGCTAAAATACTCAAAAGCTATAAAAAATCAGCACTCTGCTTTAAAATTAAGCACTTGAAATTTTTTATTGAAAAAGTGTTTGACCTGAACCAGCCAAATCACTATTATGCACCCCGTTGTCACAGAGCAGTGCTCAGTTATAACAGAAGTATCGGCGATTAGCGCAGTTTGGTAGCGCACTTGGTTTGGGTCCAAGGGGTCGCAGGTTCAAATCCTGCATCGCCGACCACTTTTTACATCACTTCTCTATGTTCGGCGATTAGCGCAGTTTGGTAGCGCACTTGGTTTGGGTCCAAGGGGTCGCAGGTTCAAATCCTGCATCGCCGACCACTTTTTACATCACTTCTCTATGTTCGGCGATTAGCGCAGTTTGGTAGCGCACTTGGTTTGGGTCCAAGGGGTCGCAGGTTCAAATCCTGCATCGCCGACCACTTTTTACATCACTTCTCTATGTTCGGCGATTAGCGCAGTTTGGTAGCGCACTTGGTTTGGGTCCAAGGGGTCGCAGGTTCAAATCCTGCATCGCCGACCACTTTTTACATCACTTCTCTATGTTCGGCGATTAGCGCAGTTTGGTAGCGCACTTGGTTTGGGTCCAAGGGGTCGCAGGTTCAAATCCTGCATCGCCGACCACTTTTTACATCACTTCTCTATGTTCGGCGATTAGCGCAGTTTGGTAGCGCACTTGGTTTGGGTCCAAGGGGTCGCAGGTTCAAATCCTGCATCGCCGACCACTTTTTACATCACTTCTCTATGTTCGGCGATTAGCGCAGTTTGGTAGCGCACTTGGTTTGGGTCCAAGGGGTCGCAGGTTCAAATCCTGCATCGCCGACCACTTTAAGCACTTGCGAAGTAAAATGCGCCCGTAGCTCAGCTGGATAGAGCAACGCCCTTCTAAGGCGTGGGTCGAAGGTTCGAATCCTTCCGGGTGCGCCATTTTTGTGTAGCGGTGACTGTAGCTCAGTTGGTAGAGCCCCGGATTGTGATTCCGGTTGTCGTGGGTTCGATCCCCATCAGCCACCCCATTCACACAACGTTTTAAAATGTAAAAAAACACGTTCGGCGATTAGCGCAGTTTGGTAGCGCACTTGGTTTGGGTCCAAGGGGTCGCAGGTTCAAATCCTGCATCGCCGACCACTTTTTACATCACTTCTCTATGTTCGGCGATTAGCGCAGTTTGGTAGCGCACTTGGTTTGGGTCCAAGGGGTCGCAGGTTCAAATCCTGCATCGCCGACCACTTTTTACATCACTTCTCTATGTTCGGCGATTAGCGCAGTTTGGTAGCGCACTTGGTTTGGGTCCAAGGGGTCGCAGGTTCAAATCCTGCATCGCCGACCACTTTTTACATCACTTCTCTATGTTCGGCGATTAGCGCAGTTTGGTAGCGCACTTGGTTTGGGTCCAAGGGGTCGCAGGTTCAAATCCTGCATCGCCGACCACTTTTTACATCACTTCTCTATGTTCGGCGATTAGCGCAGTTTGGTAGCGCACTTGGTTTGGGTCCAAGGGGTCGCAGGTTCAAATCCTGCATCGCCGACCACTTTTTACATCACTTCTCTATGTTCGGCGATTAGCGCAGTTTGGTAGCGCACTTGGTTTGGGTCCAAGGGGTCGCAGGTTCAAATCCTGCATCGCCGACCACTTTTTACATCACTTCTCTATGTTCGGCGATTAGCGCAGTTTGGTAGCGCACTTGGTTTGGGTCCAAGGGGTCGCAGGTTCAAATCCTGCATCGCCGACCACTTTTAGTACGAATTCCCCATCTTAATATTTTATAAATTTCCTATTTTTCAAAAATTTAACTTCTTAGCTTAAATAATTAATTCCTATACTCGACTAAAGCAAATATTGCGTTATAATGCCGCGTCTATTTGTTTAATAAGAATGCGTCCATCGGGCGTGAGCACAGTGCTTGCCATTGTGTTTAAGGAAGGCGTTTCTACGCCAAAAAATACGAAGATTGAGGTAAATCATGCAAGTTTCTGTTGAGACGACTCAGGGCCTTGAGCGCCGTCTGACCATCACTGTTCCAGCTGAGAACATTGACTCTGAAGTAAAAAAACGCTTACAACAACTATCAAAAACTCAACGCATTGATGGTTTCCGTCCAGGTAAAGTTCCTGTGTCAATCATTAATAAGCGTTACGGTGCTGCAGTTCGTCAAGAAGTGGCTGGTGAGTTAATGCAACGTAAATATTACGAAGCAGTTATCGCTGAAAAATTAAACCCTGCAGGTGCACCTACTTTTGCTCCTAAAGCATTAGAAGCAGGTAAAGACTTAGAATTCTCTGCAACTTTTGAAGTTTATCCAGAAGTTGAAATCAAAGATTTAGAAAAAATCAATGTTGAGAAGCCAGTTGTTGAAGTAACTGATGCTGATCTTGCAAAAATGTTAGAAACATTACGCAAGCAACACGCTACATGGGCAGAGTCAGATGCAGCATCAGCTGAAAATGATCGTGTAACAATTGATTTTGTTGGTACTATCGACGGTGAAGTATTCGAAGGCGGTAAAGCTGAAGATTTCCCATTAGAACTTGGTCAAGGTCGTATGATCCCAGGTTTTGAAGATAATATCGTAGGTAAAAAAGCAGGCGAAGAAGTGGTTGCTGATGTAACTTTCCCTGAAGAATACCATGCAGAAAACTTAAAAGGTAAAGCGGCACAATTCACTATCACAGTGAAGAAAGTTGAAGCGCAGCAATTACCAGAGTTAAACGAAGAATTCGCAGCACTATTCGGTGTAGCTGAAGGCGGCGTTGACGCACTTAAAGAAGAAGTTAAGCGCAACATGACGCGTGAGCTAGATCAAGCGATCAAAGGTAAAGTAAAAGAGCAAGTAATCGCTGGTTTACTTGAAACAAACGATGTTGATGCACCTTCTGCTCTTGTTTCACAAGAGATTGATGCATTACGTCAGCAAGCTGCACAACGTTTCGGTGGCAACGCTCAAAATATGCCTGAGCTTCCTGCTGAATTGTTCCAAGAGCAAGCTGCAAAACGCGTTAAGACAGGTTTATTACTAGGCCAAGTAATTAAAGCAAACGAAATCAAAGTTGATGATGCTAAAGTTGAAGCACTGATCGCGACAGTGGCTTCTGCTTATGAAGATCCAACAGAAGTTGTTGAATATTACAAATCTAATAATGAATTAATGCAACAAATGCAAAATGTAGCAATGGAAGAGCAAGCAGTTGAGACTATCCTTGCTGCTGCAACAGTTGCAGAAGTAAATGCGGCATTTGATGACATTATGAATCCGCAAGCAGCACAATAAGTCATTGACTTAAAACTCTGCAAAAGTTTAAATGGCTCGTGTATCACTTTTTTGGTGATACTCGGGCCATTTTACTATCAATGGTATAATCTTAGCGAATACGGAAATCTATAATAATGTTAAATAGTGTGACAGATCCCCTAAACGCATTAGTCCCGATGGTTGTTGAACAAACAGCCAAAGGTGAGCGCTCATATGATATTTATTCGCGACTGTTAAAAGAGCGCGTTATCTTTTTAACAGGGCAAGTTGAAGACCATATGGCCAACTTGATTGTGGCGCAGCTTCTGTTTTTAGAGTCAGAGAATCCTGAAAAAGATATCTTCATCTACATCAATTCGCCGGGTGGTTCTGTAACTGCAGGTATGGCAATTTACGATACGATGAATTTTATTAAACCGAATGTCAGCACTGTGTGTATGGGCCAAGCTGCCAGCATGGGCGCATTTTTATTATCAGGCGGCACAAAGGGCAAACGTTTTTGCTTACCTAATTCGCGTGTCATGATCCATCAACCACTAGGTGGTTTCCAAGGTCAAGCATCAGATTTTGAAATTCATGCCCGTGAAATTCTGTCTATAAAAGAAAAATTAAATCGCTTACTTGCTGAACATACAGGCCAACCATACGACGTGATCGCCAACGATACTGATCGTGATAATTTCATGAGTGGAGCCCAAGCAGTTGAATATGGCATAGTTGATGCTGTACTGACTCAGCGAGATTTAAAGTAAGTTTGTTAACCAGACTATTTACTGCTATAGGATAGTAAATAGTAATGAATGAGGTAGCTTAATGTCCGATAATCGTACTGACGGCGACAAGAGCAGCAAACTATTGTATTGCTCCTTCTGCGGTAAAAGCCAACATGAAGTACGCAAGCTGATTGCTGGTCCTTCGGTCTACATTTGTGATGAATGCGTTGAATTATGTAATGATATCATCAGGGAAGAGATCAAAGACATCGCACCTAAAGCAAGTGCGGCAGAAAAATTGCCAGCGCCAAAAGAAATTCGCAGCCATCTTGATGATTATGTAATCGGTCAAGATCATGCTAAAAAAGTTTTATCTGTTGCTGTTTATAATCACTATAAGCGCTTGAAAAACCAAGATAGATCATCAAATATCGAATTAGGTAAAAGTAATATATTGCTGATTGGTCCAACTGGTAGTGGTAAAACATTACTTGCAGAAACAATGGCCAAATTACTTGATGTTCCATTTACAATGGCTGATGCAACGACGCTGACTGAAGCGGGTTATGTCGGTGAAGATGTTGAAAATATCATTCAAAAGCTATTGCAAAAGTGTGATTATGACGTCGAAAAAGCACAACGTGGTATTGTCTACATTGATGAAATCGATAAGATTTCACGTAAATCTGATAATCCATCAATTACACGTGATGTATCTGGTGAAGGCGTCCAACAAGCGTTATTAAAACTCATTGAAGGCACAGTCGCATCTGTTCCACCTCAAGGGGGCCGTAAGCACCCACAACAAGAATTCTTGCAAGTTGATACTTCTAAAATTCTGTTTATCTGTGGCGGTGCTTTTGCGGGGCTTGATAAAGTGATTGAGCAACGCAGTACTAAAAATACAGGGATTGGTTTTGGTGTTGATGTTAAATCATCTGCAGCAGAGCGCACGATTAGTGAATCGTTTAAAGACGTCGAACCTGAAGATTTAGTAAAATATGGTTTAATACCAGAGTTTATTGGTCGTCTACCAGTTGTTGCTACTTTAACTGAACTGGACGAAGCGGCATTGGTACAGATTTTAAATGAACCAAAAAATGCCCTAACTAAACAGTATGGCGCATTATTCCAGATGGAAGATGTTGAGCTTGAGTTCAGAGAAGACGCTTTATTAGCAATTGCTAAAAAAGCGATGGATCGAAAGACTGGTGCTCGTGGTTTGCGTTCAATAGTTGAAGGTGTATTGCTGGATACTATGTATGAACTACCATCGATGGAAGAGGTCAGCAAAGTTGTTATTGATGAAACGGTTATCCGTGGTGAATCAGATCCTATTTTGATTTACGAAAATACGCATCAAGATAAAGCAGCTTCAGAATAGATTGTTTTATTATTAATCAAAAAGGAGCCCAAAGGCTCCTTTTTTAATAAAACCGTTGATCTTTACGCATAATATCCCCATATACTCAAGTAGTCTTAATTTTTTAACCAAGTACCAGAGAATAATAATGACGCTAGAACGTACGGACTGTGTCGAGATTCCAGTGTTAGCATTACGGGATGTAGTGGTTTATCCACACATGGTTATACCGTTATTTGTTGGCCGAGAGAAATCCATTAAATGCTTAGAAGCGGCAATGGAGAACGACAAACAAATTTTTCTTGTAGCACAAAAAGATGCTGCTATTGACGAACCCCAAAGCGACGATGTGTTCCAGGTAGGTACTATTGCAACTATTCTGCAATTGTTGAAGTTACCTGATGGCACGGTCAAAGTGCTGGTCGAGGGAACTCAGCGCGCGCAAATAAACCAGTTTACTCAAACAGACGCATTTTTTATGGCGGATGTTCAGTTCTTAGTGTCAGATGATATTCCTGAACAAGAGCAAGATATTTTTATTCGTAGTGCAATTAGTCAATTCGAAGGCTATGTCAAACTGAATAAAAAAATCCCACCAGAGGTCCTGACTTCAGTCTCTTCTATTGATGAGCCAGCTCGCTTAGCTGATACAATGGCTGCGCATATGCCATTGAAAGTGCCAGAGAAGCAAAAAGTACTTGAAATCGCCAATGTTACAGAGCGATTAGAGTATTTAATGGCCGTGATGGAAGGCGAAATTGACTTACTGCAAGTTGAGAAAAAAATTCGCTCTCGAGTGAAAAAGCAGATGGAGAAGAGTCAACGCGAGTATTATTTGAATGAGCAAATGAAAGCGATTCAAAAAGAGCTTGGTGAACTTGACGAAGTACCTGACGAGTTTGAAACACTCAATAAGAAAATTGAAGAAGCAGCTATGCCAGCTGAAGCGGCAGATAAGACTCGCGCTGAACTGAATAAGTTAAAGATGATGTCGCCAATGTCTGCAGAAGCTACGGTGGTTCGCTCTTATATTGACTGGATGATTGGCGTTCCTTGGAAGAAACGCTCGAAGGTGAAAAAAGATCTCGCGGCAGCACAACAAGTGCTTGATGCCGATCATTATGGTCTTGAAAAAGTAAAAGAACGAATTATTGAGTATTTAGCAGTGCAACAACGCACGAATAAACTCAAAGGGCCCATTTTATGTCTTGTTGGTCCTCCAGGTGTGGGTAAAACATCACTGGGTCAATCAATTGCGAAATCAACAGGCCGTAAGTATATTCGTATGGCTCTTGGTGGCGTGCGTGATGAAGCTGAAATTCGTGGTCATCGTCGTACTTATATCGGTGCGATGCCTGGTAAAATCGTACAAAACATGTCTAAAGTTGGCGTGAAAAACCCGCTATTCTTGCTTGATGAAATTGATAAAATGTCATCGGATATGCGAGGAGATCCAGCTTCAGCCTTATTAGAAGTACTCGATCCTGAGCAAAATACAGCATTCAACGATCATTATCTTGAAGTCGATTATGATTTATCTGATGTAATGTTTGTTGCCACATCTAATAGCTTTAATATACCAGGGCCGTTATTAGATCGCATGGAAGTGATTCGTTTAGCTGGTTACACCGAAGACGAAAAACTCAATATTGCGATGCAGCACTTAGTACCTAAGCAAATTAAGCGTAATGGACTGAAGGCGAAAGAAATTACTATCGAAGAGAGTGCCATTATAGGCATCATTCGCTATTACACTCGTGAAGCGGGCGTACGAAATCTTGAGCGTGAAATTTCTAAGTTGTGCCGTAAAGCCGTTAAAGAAATCTTGCTTACCAAAGGGGTCAGTAATGTCACAATCAATCAAGAAAACCTAGAAACGTATCTTGGTGTTCAACGATTTGATTATGGTAAAGCCGAAGGTGATGATCGCGTAGGTCAAGTTACCGGTCTTGCATGGACTGAAGTCGGTGGCGATTTACTGACCATTGAGAGTGCCGCTGTTGTTGGTAAAGGCAAACTTACTTATACCGGCTCATTAGGCGATGTGATGCAAGAGTCGATTCAAGCGGCAATGACTGTCGTGAGAAGCCGCGCTGATAAATTGCGTATTAATGCTGATTTTCATGAAAAACGCGATATTCATGTTCATGTTCCTGAAGGCGCAACACCAAAAGATGGGCCAAGTGCGGGTATTGCCATGGTGACCTGTTTAGTCTCAAGTCTCACGGGTAATCCTGTACGTTCAGAAGTTGCGATGACAGGGGAAATTACGTTACGTGGTGAAGTCCTTCCTATTGGTGGTTTAAAAGAAAAACTTTTAGCGGCCCATCGAGGCGGAATTAAAACCGTTATTATCCCGAAAGATAATGAACGTGACTTAAAAGAAATCCCTCAAAACGTTGTCGAAGGCTTATCAATTCATCCAGTTAAATTGATCGATGAAGTGCTTGAGTTAGCTTTAGTTAATCCGATTGATACTTTTTCAATCGAAACTGAAAAAAAAGCATGAAAATCGTAAAAAAAGTGCTGTAAAGGGCTTTTCAAATCGAAGAGGTATGCTAAGTTAGGCACTGGTTTTTAAGCCTAGCCCTTGTAGGGCCTAGGCTTACAACGAATTTAAATTTAGAAAGTCATGCTCGCGTGCCTTATCTAGGATAATAAAAACAGCGTTTGTAAAAAAGAATAATTCAAACGCTGGCATCTACAACAATGTAAGGGGATGATATTGTGAACAAGTCTCAACTAATTGACGAAATCGCTGCAGGCGCTGACATTTCTAAAGCTGCTGCTGGCCGCGCTCTAGACTCATTCATCGGCTCAGTAACAAATGCATTAAAAGAAGGTGATTCTGTCGCACTTGTTGGTTTTGGTACTTTCTCTGTACGTGAGCGTGCTGCTCGCACAGGTCGTAATCCACAAACTGGTGCAACAATCGAAATTGCTGCAGCAAATATTCCATCTTTCAAAGCAGGTAAAACGCTGAAAGATTCTGTAAACTAATCACTGTTTACAGACGAAAGTTTTCGGCACAAATTGGCGTTTTGCGCACCGGTTATAAAAGTTTACTTTAGTAATCATGCCAAAAACTTTAAGTAAAAAGGCGCATCTGTTAAGATGCGCTTTTTTTACATGTAGTACAGCTCAGACCAAAGAGAATTAATAATGCTAGAGAAAATAAGAGAAGGCTCTCAAGGACTTACTGCCAAGATTATTCTTGGTCTAGTGATCCTATCGTTTGCCTTAGCAGGAATAGGCAGCTACCTAGGGCAGGCTAATGATCAACCTGTAGCTGTAGTCAATGGACAAAAAATAAGCCAAACCACATTTGCTCGCGCTTATGAGAATGAGCGAAGCCGTTTAGAGCAGCAATTTGGTGAGTATTTCACCCAAATCGCCAGTGATCCAGCTTACATGGCACGTGTACGTGAAGGTGTTATCGATCGTTTAGTTCAACAAGAATTACAATCACAACTGGCTAACGAACTCGGTTTACGCGTAAGCGATGCGGCTATAAAAGAAGAAATCCGCACCTTGCCATATTTTAATATTGGTGGTCAATTTAGTAACGACCGTTATTTGCAAGTTATTCGCCAAATGAACTTCCAACCGGACACTTTTCGTAACTACTTACGTGAAGAAATGACTCGTAGTCAATTAGTGTCAGCAGTTGCAGCCAGTGATTTTGCTTTACCAAGTGAAGTTGTCGCCACAACACAGTTGCAAGGTCAGTTACGTGATTTAGATTATGTCTTGTTAACTGCAGAGCAAGTTAGCCAAGATATTACAATTACGGACGAAGAGATTTCTGATTACTACACCATTAATCAAAGTCAGTTCTTGTCACAAGAGCAAGTATCTCTTGAGTATGTAGAATTAAAAGCTGATTCAATTCCAGTTGTCAAAGAAGTCACTGAAGAAGAAATTACAGCGCTATACAATGAAAATAAAGCACAGTATTTGGAACCTGAAAGACGCCGTGTTGCACACATCTTAGTGGATTCATCTGAAGATGAAGCGGCTGCACAAGAAAAAGCAGAGGCTTTATTGGCACGAATCAAAGCGGGCGAAGAGTTTGCTGAGTTAGCTCAAACTGAATCAGATGATGTAGTCAGTGCAGAAGTCGGTGGTGACTTAGATTGGATCGACCGAGATATGATGGATCCTGCTTTTGAAGATGCAGCATTTTCACTTGTAGCTAAAAATGATGTCTCTGAGGTGGTGCAGTCTGAATTTGGTTTTCACATCATCAAGTTAACAGATCTACAAGTTGAACAAGTGAAAACTCTTGACGATGTGCGAGCTGAGCTTGTTGCACGCCTAGAAAAAGAACATAAGACAGAGCACTTCTATGAGTTACAAACTCGCTTAGCTGAATTGGCATTTGAAGTCGCTGATTCTTTAGTTGAAGCGGCTGAAGCGGTTGAGATGCCAGTTCAAACGACACCATTATTTAGCCAATTGAATGCACCTGCACCGATTAATAACCCATCAGTGTTACAAACTGCATTCTCAGTTGAATTATTAGAAGATAAAGTAAACTCTGAAGTGATTGAGCTAGGTAATGAGCATGTCATCGTAATGCGTGTAAAAGAGCATAAACCTGCTGACACTAAATCATTAGCTGAAGTGACAGAGCAAATTAAAGCTGTACTAGTGAAGCAAAAAGCTTCTGAACTAAATGCTGCTCGTGGTGAAGAGCTTTTTGCTAAATTACAAGCAGGTTCATCTTTACAAGATGTAGCGCAAGAGTTGACACTTAATGTTGAGCAAGCCCGTGATGTAAAACGTAATGATTACACGCTGGCTCCGGGTATGGCTAAAGATGTCTTCCAAATCAGCCATCCTAGCGAAGGACAGCCTACACTAGAGCGTATTACTCTGGTGAATGGTGATGTTGCACTGGTTTCACTTTTAGCTGTTAAACAAGCGCCTACAGCTGAGTTAGATCCTCGTGCTAAAGAAAATATTACAGTTGAGCAAATTAACCGTAATTATTTAGTGTTTGTTGACGCACTTAAGCAAAAAGCTGAAGTGAAAGCTGCTGCAACGACAGTTGAAGCAGAGCAAAACTAATCTGTATGTCACCCATTAAAAAAGGCGCTTAGGCGCCTTTTTTAATGGGGTAATTTTAAATTAACAGTTTAATAAACGTTGAGTAATCTTAGATTGTGGATCAGCAAATACGGCATGAGTCTCCCCGCATTCAACGATATGGCCATGATCTAATACAACTATCGAATCACTCATATGTTTGACTAGGCTTAAGTGGTGAGTAATAAGCACATAGCTTAAATTTGACTCCCGCTGTAACTTCAACAGTAAATTAACCGTTTGTGCTCGTACAGATGGATCAAGTGCAGATAACGCTTCATCGAGTACTACAACTTTTGGGTCAAGGATCAGTGCCCGAGCGAGGGCTACACGTTGTAATTGCCCCCCCGAGAACATATGTGGATAGTAGAGTTTATGTTCACTTAATAAACCGACTTTGAGCAAGGTGGTATTGATTTTCTCTTTTCGTTCAGTATGGCTCAGCTCAGTGTTATGTAAGAGGATCTCGTTTAACATCTTGCCGATAGGGCTACTCGGGTTCAGAGAGCTTGCAGGGCTTTGAAAAATTAATCGAATATCACGGCAATTGGGTTGTCTGTGCCCGCCATCTTCAAGAATATGTCCTTCGAGTAAGATTTGACCGGTATCACATCGTTCCGCGCCAGCTAAAATTTTGGCTAAGGTACTTTTTCCTGAACCAGTTTCACCAATAATGGCTATGGTTTGGCCTTCGTTTAAACAAAAAGAAATGTCACTGAGCACTTTGAGCTTTTTGCTGCGAAACATGCCTGCTCGGACATTAAACTCTTTTGATAACGCTTGAACTTTTAAGACAGGCTGCATGATTACTTCTCTTTAATGAGGGGAAAGTGGCACGCATAGCTGTGACCGTGATAATTGGTAAGTAGAGGCGTAGCAACACATGCTTTTTGTGCTTGCGGGCAACGAGGTCCTAAGCGACAGCCAATTGGAAGGTGGTGCAGTGTTGGGATGGTGCCTTTAAGGGCGTAAATCTCCCCCTTGTGCTGTAAATCGATATTGTAATCAGGCAAGCTTTTTAATAAGGCCTGAGTGTAGGGGTGATGAGGGGCTTTAAATATTTTTTTAGTGGGGCCTGCTTCGACCATTTGGCCGCAATACAATACATGGATGCAATGAGTCCAAGATACCAGCTCTTCTAATTCATGTGAAATCATTAAGATGGACATGTTTTTTAATAAATTAAGGCTTTTTAAAAGCCGAAATACTTGTGCACGAGTGGTACTTTCTAACGCTGTAGTCGGCTCATCAGCAATCAATAGGCTTGGTTTACGTGCAATGGCCATGGCTATCATGACTTTTTGACAGATCCCTTCTGATAGCTCATGGGGGTAACTATCAAGAATTTTGTTATGTTCTCTGATCCCCACTTTATGCAGCAATTCTCGCGAGCGCTCTTTACGCTGCGATGCTTTTTGCCAGAAAAAACCATTGAGATCTTCACAAGGGATACTTTCTTCTATTTGTTCATAGATTTTGGTGGTTGGATCTAGGCTACGGCTGGGCTCTTGATAAATCATTGCAATATCTTGGCTAATAATTTTTCGGCGTTTTTCTGCAGATAAACGCATTAAATCAATTCCCCGCCAATGCATCCTATCGGCAGTCACTTTCCAACGTTCATTGAGTACACCGACAATGGCTTTTGCGATGAGACTTTTCCCAGAACCTGACTCACCAACTAAAGCATGTACTTCGCCTTCTTTTAGGCTCAAATTCACTTTATCGACAGCGCGGATTACCGTGCCGCCAGTTTCAAGTTCAATCGTTAAGTTTCGAATATCGAGCAATTGCATTAGGCAGCTCTCCGCTTTTGAAGGGCTTGACGCAGACCATCTCCGACTAAATTGGTCGAAAGCACCGCTAAAAATAACAATATTCCCGGCAATGCGACGGTCCAAGGAGCGAGATAAATTAAGCCGAGATTTTGTGCCAAAATGGCTCCCCATTCCGCTGTAGGAGGTTGCGCACCAAGTTTTAGGAACCCAAGTGCAGCGACATCTAAAATGGCGGTAGAAAGCGACATGGTAAAAATAACCACGATGTGCTCATAGATATTTGGAAAAATACCATTGATTAATATTTGCCACTTGTTTGCGCCATCGAGTTTATGAGCTGTGATGTAATCTTTATTGAGCTCTTGAACAACTAAATTACGCACGGAATGAATATATTGAGGCAACAAAGATAAAACGATTGCCCAAACTGTATTGAGTAAACCTGGACCGAGCACAGCAACAATAATAATCGCCAGTAACAACGATGGAATTGATAAAGTCACATCTAATAAATGATTTAAAAAACTTGAGCGGACACCACGGGTTAATCCAGCTAACACCCCGAGCATCACGCCAATCAGGGTGGTGATTAAGGCTGCTAAAATTGATAATCCAAAAGTATAAGTTGCACCATTCATCAAACGAGAGAGCATATCTCTGCCAAGATCGTCCGTGCCTAAAATAAAGTGGACGCTGCCCGCTTCATCCCAAGAAGGAGGTAACAAGAGGGCTTGTCCGTTTTGCTCATTAATTCCATAAGGAGAGATGAGTGGAGCAAGCACAGCTAAAATAGCTAAAATAATAAACAACCACAGGCCAACCAACGCGATATGGTTGTCTTTAAAAGAACGCCAAAGCTGTCGAATGGGCGCTTTGTTTTGCTCTTCATCGTAGAGTTTAAATTTTGCCATGGGCTTGATTCCGGCTGATAGGGTCAAACAAGGTGTGCATCATATCGGCAATAATGGTCGCAATAATGATAAACATAGAAACAGCCAATAGTCCGCCTTGGATTGCAGGGTAATCTCTTTGGTAAATACTATCAATAAGCCACCGACCCACTCCAGGCCAAGAGAAGATCACTTCAGTGACCATTGCTAAGGTGATCAGGGTACTAAATTGCAAACCAATTTGCTTAATCACAGGCAATAATGCATTGCGTAATGCATGATGATAAATCAGCTGCCCACGGGTGAGCCCTTTAGCTCGTGCTGTTTTGATATAATTTTGCTCTAAAACATCCAGCATAGAATCTCGGGTAAATCTGACTAATACCGTGGTCGGGTAGGTAGCTAGCACAAGAGTTGGCAAGGTTAAATGTCTCAACGCATCAAGGAGCGCTTGTCCTTTATAAGGGCTGTTAGATAGCAAAATATCAATGATTATAAAATGCGTCACTTCGGGGATTTCATAAAGCAGACTCAAGCGCCCTGACATAGGCAAAAGTCCGAGCTGTAAACAAAACACCATAATAAAGATAAGCGCTAACCAAAATATCGGCGTTGAATAAGCCATTAACGTAATGGCATTGATTACTCTATCGGGCCACTTTTTATGATAAGCCGCGGCAATGATCCCTGCAGGTACACCTAAAATAACCGACATTACTAACGCATAAAGGGATAGCTCTAAAGTCGCTGGGAATAGGCCTTTGATCTGCTCAAACACAGGCAAGCCAGATGCAAAAGAAAAGCCCCAGTCACCGGCAACAATTCGACCTACAAAGGCTAAATATTGGCTGACGATATTGTCATCAAAACGATATTTGATCGTCAGTTCATCAATTTGTTCGAAAGATGGGTTTTGGATGCCGCTAAGATTGACGAGTGGATCACCAGGAAACAAATAACTGAGCCAAAACGTAAATAAGCTCAGCAATAGCGTCATAAAGCATAATAAAGTGAATCGGCGGATCAGGTATTCTCTAAGCATTATTTTTTCTCCGCATTGGCGAGAGACACACCACCAAAGGGCTTTAATTCAATTCCCGCAACTTCTTTCGTTGTTGCTTGAAAGCGCATACCATGAGCAAGCGGCAGTAAAGGGAGCTCCTGCATCAATAATTGCTGAGCTTGATAATAGAATTGTTTACGTTGTTCGATATCGATGGTATCGAGCGCTTGAGTCAAAAGTAAGTCAAATTCTGGATTACACCAGTTTGCTTGATTTTTTCCATTGATGGCAGCAGAGCAGCTTAGAATGGGGCTAAAGAAATTATCAGGATCGGGCGAATCTGCTGCCCAACCAATTAACACACTATCATGTTGATGGTTCTCTAGTTTGCTCAAAAAAGTATTCCATTCATATTCTACAATGTTTACCGAAATCCCGACTTTCTTGAGGTCGCTTTGAATTAGTTCAGCCATTTTTCTAGCATTGGGGTTGTAAATTCGTGACACAGGAGCAGCCCACAAGTCCATTTTAAAGCCCGGTTCAAGACCCACTTGATCCAGTAATAATTTGGCCAATTCAGGGTTGTAGCTCGGGTAATTGGCTTGTGCTTGATAAGCCCACGAAGAAGAGGGCAACAGTGATTGCGCTCGTTTTCCAGTGCCTAAAAAAACAGAATCCATGATTTTATCAATATCAATAGCATGCGATAAAGCGCGTCTTACCCTAGGATCATCAAAAGGCGCTTTACGCGTATTGAACGCCCAATACCCAACGTTAAGATACGTAATTTGTTGCACATTGATGTCATCACGCTGGGCTAAAATGGACAACTGGGTTGCATTAGGGTGAGCTGTCACATCACATTCGTGAGTCATCATTTTTGCAATCCGAGTGGTGCTGTTAGGCGTGATATCAAACACTAATTGGTCGAGTTTTCCTAAAGTATGCCAATAGTCAGGGTGGCGGTAATAGCGCACTAAAATATCGCGCTTAAACTCTTTAAAAAAATAAGGCCCTGTCCCGACAGGAAATTTGTCTATTGCTTCTAAATCATCTTTCGCTTGAAGGTTTTTAGCATATTCGGCAGAGAGTACCACTGAAAAGTCTGTGGCGATATTTGCCAGAAAGCTGCTATTAGCGTTAAACAGTTCGAACGTAACTTGGTAGTCATTATCTTTGGTAATCCCTTTTATTAATTGGTCGAGCCCGATACTTCGAAAATACGGATAAGGGGATTGGGCATTGCCGACAAAATGAAATGGGTTATATACATCAAACAAACGACCAAAGGTAAAAATGACATCATCGGCATTAAAATGGCGTGTAGGGGTAAAGTAGTCAGTGGTGTGGAACTTGACGTTCTCTCGAAGTTTAAAGGTGATTTTTTTACGATCAGCACTCATTGACCAGCTTGTTGCTAATGAAGGGGTAAACTCACCCGTATCGGGGTCGATATTAATCAGGCGGTTATAGAGTTGATTAGCAATCACATCAATAGTAGAACCTGTGGTCGTAACTTGAGGATTAAAGCTAATCGGGTTCGCCTCAGAGCAATAAACTAACCCTTTAATATCCTGATTAAAATCACTTTCATTACATCCGCTGAGCAGCAGTAATGTCACGATTAAGATGAATCTATTCACCCATTAAACCTCTTGTTTTGGCTGACTATCTAATAAATTATATTTTTTGAGGTAGCCTCTGAGTTGATGATACGTTAAGCCAAGCATTTGTGCAGTTTTCTTTTGATTAAACTGACTAAATTTTAGTGCCTCATTGATCAAATCAATTTCAAACTGATTAGATAAATCTTTTAAATCACATGGAAATGACAGCTGTTTGTTTTTTGTGAAATCAGCCGAACCGAGGCTTTCTTGGATGGGTTGATTGAGTGGCTGTGGGCTCTCAGTCGAGGCCGGATTGATTCGATCCTGAGTTTTAATTCTCGCTTTAGGGCGAAATGGGCTTGAGAAAGGGTCAAGGATAATATTGTGCACTGGAATGTGGGCATTTGCACTTCGGTAGACGCTGCGCTCGACTACATTTTTGAGTTCACGAATATTCCCAGGCCATGTGTGGTTAAGTAATGTTTCTTGAGCCGATTTTGTAAAACCACTGAATAATTCCCACTCCAAATCCCGTGCCATATTAATAGCAAAGTGCTCAGCCAGCATTAAGATGTCATCTTTTCGTTCACGAAGCGGAGGAAGGGTGATGACATCAAATGCCAGTCGATCAAGTAAATCACTGCGAAACTCGCCTTGTTCAGCCAGCTCGGGCAAGTCTTCGTTAGTTGCGCAGACTAAGCGAGTGTTAATTTTAACCGTTGATTTACCGCCGACACGCTCAAATTCGCCATATTCAATCACTCTTAGTAATTTTTCTTGTACTAGACCTGAGGTGTTGGCCAATTCATCTAAAAATAATGTGCCGCCATCGGCGCGTTCAAAGCGCCCTTCGTGGCGTTTACTGGCACCAGTAAAGGCGCCCGATTCATGACCGAATAATTCACTTTCGAGCAAGTTTTCATTTAAAGCCGCACAATTGAGGGTGACATAGCTTTGATCCCAGCGAGTTGATAGATAATGCAGCCGGGCTGCAATCAGCTCTTTACCGGTTCCACGTTCACCAATGATTAATACAGGTTTATTTAAAGGGGCTAATTGAGAAACTTGCTCAAGCACCTCTAGAAAACTGTTTGATTGGCCCAATAAATTATCTTGTTGGTTGAATCGGCTCATTATCCCTAACTCTTAGTCATTTACGCTAATAAATAGTGTATTTTAAAAGAGAAGAGAACTAAAGGGATTTGTGATTTAAGTTTAAATGCTATATAAAACAATAAGTTATTTTGATTTTTAAAGTTGGCAAGCATCTTGATACCTGTAAACTAACTAATTAAGTCAATATCGTTTTAAGAAGAGGTAGTTATTATGGGAATTTTTTCACGTTTTGCAGATATTGTTAATTCAAATATCAACTCAATCCTTGATAAAGCAGAAGATCCAGAAAAAATGGTGCGATTGATCATCCAAGAAATGGAAGATACTTTGGTTGAAGTCCGTTCAACATCGGCTCGTACTTTGGCGGAGAAAAAAGAATTAAGCCGCCGTGTTGAGCAGCTCGAACAAGAAGCGCAAGAATGGCAAAACAAAGCAGAGCTTGCTTTGTCTAAAGAGCGTGAAGATTTAGCTCGTGCAGCATTAATTGAAAAGAAAAAAGTGAGTGATGCCTCGCAGGCTGTAGCAAAAGAGCTCGCTCATGTTGATGAGCACATTAATAAATTGCAGCTTGAAGTTGGACAGTTACAAGATAAGCTTGCGGATGCAAAAAGCCGTCAAAAAGCAATTATTCTTCGCCAGCGTTCAGCTGAGTCTCGCTTAGGAGTTAAAAAAGCTCTGGATACGTCTAAAGTAGACGATGCGTTAAGTCGCTTTGAGCGCTATGAAAGTAAAATTGATGGACTGGAGTCACAAGTTGAATCTTATGATTTAGGTAAAAAGTCATTGGCTGATGAAATTGCAGACTTACAAAGTGACGATAGTGTCTCTGATGAGTTAGCACAATTAAAAGAAAAAATGGCTAAAAAAACTAAGTAACTTCGGTTACTTAGTTTTCTACAGGAACAAGGGAGAACATTATGAACGGTTTTGAATTTATAGTAGCACCACTGATTTTGTTTATGATCTTTGTTGCGCCATTGTGGTTGATTTTACATTACCGCAGTAAAAAACAAGTAAGCCAGGGTCTCAGTGAGCATGAGCATCGCCAATTGGTAGATTTAGCCGATAAAGCTGAAAAAATGGCCGAACGTATTCAAACATTAGAGTCTTTGTTAGATGCAGAGGCACCTCAGTGGAGGAACAAAGGATGAGTAGTCATAAACGAGAGTTATACCGTGACCCAAGCAGAGGTAAAATTGCCGGTGTATGTGCAGGCCTAAGTGATTACTTTACGATGGAGCTTTGGCTGGTCAGAATCATTTTTATTTCTGCAGTGCTATTAACAGGTGGGCCTTTCTTTGTTGTAGCTTATATCGCAGCGTGGTTTATTTTAGACAAAAAGCCGGGCACAGAAAGCAGCTATAAAAAAGCGAGTACCAGCTCAGTAAAAGACGAACGGCCAGTAGAAGTGAAATTCAAAGTTTGGCAGACCGGTGAGCCACCGCGTCGCGCGTTACAAGATTTAAAAGAGCAATTAACCCGCATTGATGGACGTATTCAAACCATGGAAAAATATGTAACATCGCCGGAGTTCACCGTGAGCCATGAAATTAATAAACTATAGGAATTAAAGGTGCTATCTCGTTTTAAGTGATAGCACCGCCAGACTATGTTCTCATCTCTTAAAAATTCAGCGACGTTTAAACAATACCAGCATCAAGCCCAGCAGCTGTTGCAACGTGGATTAGATCAGCACATTAAACTTGCGGTTACTGGCTTAAGCCGAAGTGGAAAGACCGCCTTTATTACGGCGCTGGTGCACCATCTAACTGAGCAGGCAACGAAACAAAACTTACCATTTTTCTCAGTCGTCCAATCAGAGCGTTTAATTGCGGCCAAAACAGTGCCACAGAGTGAGCTCGACATTACAACGTTTCCATATCGCGATAGCATCAATTGTTTAAAACAAGGGCAGTGGCCAAGCTCTACTGAGCGCATTAATACCTTACGAATTGCAATTAAATATCGCCCTGCTAGTGGCCTTCGGGCCCAAATAAGTGAAACGCAAACTCTTTTGATTGATTTAATCGATTATCCCGGTGAGTGGTTAATGGATTTACCTATGCTTGAGCTTAATTTTGCCTCTTGGTCTTGGCAACAACTTGAATTACTCAATCAGAGCCCAAGGCTCCAGCATGCTGAGGCATTTTTAAACCACATTGCAGCGATTGATTGGCAAGGGCCGGTGGATGAGCAACAGCTGACTGAACTGGCAACCGAGTATCAAGGTTTGCTGCGTAAATTTAAGGATGAATTAAAACTAAGTGTCCTTCAACCCGGGCGGATGCTTATGCCGGGAGATTTAGCAGGGGCACCCATTTTAGCGTTTTTTCCGTTGCCTGAAGTGACACAAGCAGAAGAAGGCTCCATGTATCATCATGTTAAAACACGCTATCAGGCGTATGTTAAAGAAGTGGTACAGGGTTTTTATCAGCAGCACTTTTCTCAGTTTGACCGTCAAATTGTATTAGTTGATTTATTGGATGCGTTAGCGCAAGGCCATGATGTTTTTAATGAACAAACTCAAGCAATTAATCAGTTAATTAAACACTTTAGCTATGGCAAAAGTAATTTTATAAAACGGCTTTTCCAGCCCAAAATAGACAAGCTGTTATTTGCGGCGACAAAATCAGATCATTTAAGTGCCCATCATCATAAAGATTTGACGCTATTACTGGACAGCATTATCAGTACCGCTAAAAATGACTTAATTTTTGATGGCGTTAAAATTGACACCATGGCGATGTCGTCTGTCTGTGCAACAACACCTGTGATGGTGGAGCAAAAAGGTGAAAAGCTCAGTTGTATTCGCGGTAAAGAAATCGCCTCAAATCAGTTGATGACCTATTTACCTGCACAGCCACCAATGCGCCCTTTAACGGAGCAAGAATGGCCGCAGCATGGCTTTCAGTTTCCGGCTTTTTATCCTGATGTTGGTAGCAACAATGGTATTCGCCATATTCGATTAGATCATGTGATGGAATTTTTACTAGGGGATAAACTTAAGTGAAGGAAGAATTAAAGTTTCAGCAAGCAACTGTCATTGATACGTTATCGCCAAGCGCCGAAGAGCCAACTCTACAGTCGTTACAGCAGATTGATGAAGCGACCGTTTTGGCCAATGAAGAAACGCAAGTTGAGCAAGATGTCGCGCACGTTTTAAAACCAAAAAAACCATCACGGCTAAAACAGATCTTTGTATTAAGCCTTGTGGCGGCGATTTCAGTCGAAACAGCTTTAAGCTTATTTGAAAGCTTTAATCAGTCAATCTGGTTAGGTGGGCTGTATATGGCGTTATTTGGCAGTGCTTTTGCCCTCATTGGCGCAGTTACTTGGCGTGAATACAGTTTGTTGCGAAGACTCAAACGTCATAATATTCAACGCCAAACAGCAGAGCGCTTACTGAATAGTGAGCAAGTAGGCGAGGCACTTGAGTGGTTATCTAAGCTTGATAAATTTAGCGCAATAGATGGGTTTGCTGAATTTAAATCTTCACTAGATCATCATCATACCGATAAAGAAGTCATGGCTTTGTATCAACAAACATTGTTGTTAAAGCAAGATCAGCAAGCTAAAAAAGTGATCAATCGTTTTGCAACAGAATCAGGATTACTTGTCGCACTCAGCCCTATGGCGTTTGTCGATATGGCCGCCGTTTTATGGCGTGGAACCAAAATGATTGAACAAATCGCGAAAATTTATGGCATTCCTTTAGGGTATGCGAGCCGGATAACTTTGTATCGCAGTTTGCTTAAACACATGTTATTTGCTGGAAGCTCAGAGCTCATCGCCGATATTGGTACTACGGCGTTAGGTGCTGAACTAGCTGGTAAGTTATCGGCAAGGGCAGGGCAAGGGATCAGTGCCGGTATTTTAACTGCTCGTTTAGGTTACAAAACGATGGAGTTGAGCCGCCCAGTGGCAAGACTCAGCAATAAACACTCTTTATTAGGTGAAACGAGTCGTTATTTACGTGATGCGATTATCAACAAAACAGCGCTTAAACCCGATTAAGCGCTTTTTTCGTTTTTTTTATACAATCTTAGACATCTCTCCATCCGGCATGCTTGCACTTCGTCAAGACTTCAAACATTTTATAGCCAACATTTTATCTGTTGATTAATCTGCTTTTGTTTGAGCAATCGCACTTGATTACGCTGGCTTTATCAGCCTGACTATAATAACAATGATAAATCAGCCTAATTGATGGGTATTAATTAGCAGCCTCTCACATGATTAGGACGTATTATGAAAGCATTCATGCATGAACACACTCAATGTATCCATGGCGGTAAAGACAAGCACGCTCATGGGCCGCTTAGCACCCCTATATATCAGTCGTCGACCTTCGTTTTTGAAAATGCACAACAAGGTGCAGCTCGCTTTGCAGGTGAAGAGCAAGGCTATATTTACTCACGTTTAGGCAACCCGACAACACGTGAATTAGAACAAAAAATGGCTTTGCTTGAAGAAATGGATGACGCTGCTGCCTGTGCGACCGGAATGGGGGCTGTATCAGCAGCAGTGCTGACATTTTTACAGCAAGGTGACCATTTGATTGCATCCAAAGCAATTTACGGGTGTACCTTCGCTTTTTTTGCTCATATGCTGCCTAAATTTGGTATCGAAGTCAGTTTTGTTGACATGACAGATAGCACATCGCTCGAAAAAGCCTTGAAGCCCAACACTAAAATGGTGTTTGCAGAAACACCCATTAATCCGAACCTTACAGTGCTTGATTTAGCTTACATTTCTGCCTTTGCGAAAAAACACCAGTTACTGTCAGTTATTGACAATACTTTTTTAACTCCATTATTACAAAAACCAAAGCAGTTTGGCATCGATATCGTGATCCACAGTGCCACGAAATATCTTAATGGACATGGTGATGTCGTAGCGGGACTTGTCTGTGGTTCGCAAACCCACATCGACGAAATAAAACTCACCGTTTTAAAAGATATTGGCGCAACGATGAGTCCTCACGATGCATGGTTGATTATTCGAGGAATGAAAACCTTGTCGGTGAGAATGGAAAAGCACTGTCAAAATGCTCAAAAAGTGGCGGAGTTTTTAGAGGCGCATGACGAAGTTGAATGTGTTTACTACCCAGGCCTTGCGTCACACCCAGGTCATCAATTTATTGGTTCGCAAATGAAAGCTGCTGGTGGTGTGATAGGTTTTGAATTAAAAGGTGGCATTAAAGATGGTGTGAATTTCATAAATGCGACCCAATTGTGCAGCATAGCAGTGAGCTTAGGGGATGCAGAAACCTTGATTCAGCATCCAGCTTCAATGACTCACTCTCCTTATACACCTGAAGAGCGAATGGCAGCAGGGATCTCTGATGGTCTGATCCGTATTTCTGTTGGCTTGGAATTTGTTGATGATATTATTGCTGATCTGAGCCAAGCATTTGATGCTATGCGTAAGAAAAGATAATTTAGTAGATTTAAGTTTACGATAAGCGCCTTTGTAAGGCGCTTTTTTATTGTGTGTAATTTTAATTTTACATCTGTGTAATTAAATATGTACGAATGTAGTGGTTTTGGCATTGCCCTTCGAACGGTAAAAGCTTAATTAATTCGGCAGTTTTAAATATGATGAACGAATGGTCAAAAACGTGAATACGGTTTTGTAAATATTTAATAGGGTCCTGTCGTAATGGCTAAAGCAAGTAAATACATCTCTAGGCAACCTGATGAATCAGGTGTGATTGCTTGGAGCGAAGAAGAAAATAAAATTTGGTCTGAACTCATTACTCGCCAACTTAAGTGCATTGAAGGCAAAGCGTGTGATGAATATATGGTGGGTCTTGATAAATTACAGTTACCCACAGATCGCATCCCGCAGCTTGAAGAAGTCAGTAAAGTGCTTCGTGAGTCAACAGGTTGGGAATGCGCGGCTGTGCCAGCGTTAATCAGTTTTGACAAATTTTTCGAATTATTAGCGAACAAAAAGTTTCCTGTAGCGACGTTTATCCGTAGTCGTGAAGAGTTTGATTATCTGCAAGAGCCAGATATTTTTCATGAAATATTTGGTCACTGCGCGATGTTGACACACCCTGATTTTGCCGAGTTTACCCATAAGTATGGGCAGTTAGGACTTGCGGCAGATAAAAAAGATCGGGTGTTTTTAGCGCGCTTATACTGGTTTACTATTGAGTTTGGTCTAATGAAAACGGACAACGGCCTGAGAATCTATGGCGGTGGTGTACTTTCAAGTCCTGGCGAAACACAATATGTTTACTCAGATACACCTAAAATCAAACCACTTGAAGTGGTTGATGTGTTACGCACGCCATACCGTATTGATATTATGCAGCCGCAGTATTTTACCATTAATGGCATTCATGATTTATTTGAAATTTCGAAAATGGATTTAATGTCTTTGGTTGAGAAAGCAAAAGCATTAGGCCTTCATGAGCCATTATTCGAACCAAAAGAAAAATTAGCAAGTTAACAAGTACAAAGGACAAACCATGTCAGAATTAAGTTCTCAAAAATGTGAAGCCTGTCACGTCGATGCACCTAAGGTTTCAGATGACGAATTAGCAGTATTGATCCGTGAAATCCCAGATTGGACACCGATTGTGCGTGATGGCGTAATGCAACTTGAGCGAGTGTACAAATTTAAGAACTTTAAATTAGCGTTAGAGTTCACCAACGTGTTAGGTGCAATGGCCGAAGAAGAAGGCCACCATCCAGGTATTTTAACTGAATGGGGTAAAGTGACCGTTACTTGGTGGAGCCATTCAATTAAAGGGCTACACAAAAATGACTTCATTTGCGCTGCGAAAACAGATGCATTGCTTGCGTAAGTGTTGAAACTCAATGCTTCTTCGAAAAGCAAACAATAAAAAAGGTGATAGCAATATCACCTTTTTTATTGGTTATGGACATTTAATTTAGCGGCGGTTTAATTTACTTTGATGGTAACTACTTAAACGACCATTGCTGTAAACTGTGGTAGTCACCACTAATTGCCGGCCTAATAATTGGATATCTCGTTTTAAAGCGTGACTGACAACCCCACTGCGGCTTAAAGACCAGCTATTGAGTTGCTGGTTGCTTAACGCATCAATCTGCATATTACCTGCATCGTTTGTTTCATCAACACGTAAGACATTGTCTTTTGCAATCAGCGTAAGCTGATTATGGCGAATTGCACGCTGATGCTGATTGGCCGCATCGAGCTTTGCTTGTAAACGCATTGGTGTCGGCTGAGCGAAGTTGAGCGAAACTGTGTAGGCAAATGAATTTTGCTGAGGAGAAGAGTCACTCCCAACACATGAATAACCAAGGGTTTCGCCTTGCCATTGCCCTGCAAGATTCTTCATCAAGGAGAGTAAATCAGCATGTTGTTGCACTGAAAGCTCTGTGGCTTTGAGTGTTCCGTACCGTTCACCTTCAGTGACATAATTGAGAGCCGGCTGTGTTTCTAAACATGGGTTTGCAATGCTGTACGAACTGACCAACAAAGTGCTAAGTAAAAGTCGCTTTTTCATGACACCATTCCATTTTGTTTAACTGTTTGAGCCACCGCCACTTAAAGTCATTATGTAGCCGATGTAGCAATTAGGCTACACCAGCTCTTAGCGTTATCGCTGGGAACTTAAATTTCCACGGAGCGAAGCAGTGCATTAATGCCCACTTTTTCGCGTGTTTGTTGATCGACTTTTTTCACAATAATCGCGGCATATAAGCTATGTGTGCCATCCGATGATGGAATTGAGCCCGGCACAACAACAGCACCAGCAGGGACGCGGCCATAATGCGTTTCGCCAGTTTCTCGATCGTAAATGCGCGTACTTTGACTGATATACACACCCATTGAAATCACAGCACCTTCTTCGACAATTACGCCTTCTACGATTTCAGAGCGCGCCCCGATAAAACAATTGTCTTCAATGATAGTAGGATTCGCCTGTAAGGGCTCTAAAACGCCGCCAATGCCGACTCCACCCGACAAGTGAACATTCTTACCAATTTGTGCACACGAGCCAACAGTGGCCCAAGTGTCGACCATAGTGCCTTCATCAACATAAGCACCGATATTGACATAAGAAGGCATCAGTACAACATTTTTACCAACAAAACTTCCTTTACGAGCAACCGCATTGGGTACCACACGCATGCCCGCTTCTTTAAACTCATCTGAAGTATAATCACTGAATTTCAGCGGTACTTTGTCATAAAATTGATTTACCCCATCGTTCATAACCTGATTATCACGGATCCGAAAAGATAACAGCACCGCTTTTTTTAACCATTGGTGGACAACCCATTCGCCAGAGATTTTTTCAGCAACACGAGCAGCGCCTGAGTCTAAAAGGTTTAGGACTTCGATAATGGCATTTTTAACATCGGTATCCACTTTGGCTGGGCTAATTGCAGCTCTGTTTTCCCATGCTTGTTCAATAATGAGTTTTAAGTTTGACATGCTTGATCCTTGTTTATAGACGCTTATTCAGCATCTGAGTTAAGTCGTTTTATCAGTGCTTGGTGCACTTTTACTTGCTCACTTTCGGTGAGGACTTGGTAATGCTTATTCGATACGACAAAGAAATCTTCTGCGCGCTCGCCTACAGTCGTAATGCGTGCAGCGTGAATATGGAGTGACATTTGCTGAAAAACTTCGGCTATTTTGGTCAGTAGGCCCGGAATATCGACCGCTTGTATTTCAATTAAGGTGCGATCTTTTCGCCCGTGTGGCCGAACGATGACTTGGGGCTTAATATTAAAACCTTTAAAACGTCGGCTGCGATTTTTCTTAAAGCGTATTTTTTTGCCCGCTTCTTTTAATGCTTGCTCCATACTACGACGAATAGAATTTATCCGACCTGAACTACTGATGGCTTCGCCATCTTTTTCAAGTACGACGAAATTGTCGATCGCATATCCATCTTTTGTGGACATCAATTGCGCATAATGAATATGGGCTTTTTTTGAACCTAACGCATTGACTAACCGTGCAAATAAGTTGACTTCATCAGGGGCGTAAACAAAAACTTGTGTGCCACCATGCATGGGTTTTTCAGAGACAATAATTTGCGGTTGTGATAAATCTTTGGCGAGCAATAACTGCTGACAATGCCATTGAATTTGCAATGCACTAAAACGAGTAAAGTAATCGGCTTTAAAACGGCCCCATAGAAAATTGATTTGCTGCTCATCAAAGCCAGCTTTAATTAGTTTTTGCTTCACTTCAATTTTCTTATCGCGAATTTGATCGCGCAAATCCATCGGGTTTTCTAAACCCAGTCTTAATGCGCGCTGTGTTGATAAATACAACTCACGTAGGAGTGTGCTTTTCCAATCATTCCATAAGTTATCATTGGTGGCACGGATATCAGCAAGGGTTAAACAATACAGATAATCGAGCTGTTTTTCGTTTTTAATACGAGTGGCAAAATCACGGATCACATCAGGATCATTAATGTCTTTACGCTGGGCGGTGACCGACATCAATAAGTGGTTTTCGACTAACCAAGCGATAAGGCGGCCATCAAAATTAGAAAAGTCATGCAATTTTGCAAACGCAATGGCGTCAACAGCGCCAAGTTCGGAGTGATCTCCACCACGACCTTTAGCGATATCGTGGAATATCCCAGCCAGATAAAGCAGCTCAGGTTTATCCATGCGGGTAAAAATTTCACGGCAAAGAGGGAAGCTCGTCGCGCATTCAGGTTGGGAGTAGTGATAAATATTTTGGATCAGCTTATGTGTGTGTTCATCGACTGTGTAGGCATGAAATAAATCAAATTGCATTTGGCCAAAAATATTTCGCCATTGTGGTAAATAAGCGGCCAAAATCCCATGCTTGTGCATCAGTGTAAACGCACGGCCCATCCCATTGGGGTGGCGTACAATGCTTAAAAAGCCTTTTCTGCAGGCAGCATAATCTTGTAAATCTCCCAACAAGCGCCGTCTTACTTGGCGGATGGTGCGAATTGTACTTGGATAAATATGCGTCAGATGAGGGTGTTCGGCAATCAGGGCAAATAATTCAAAAATCTTTTCTCTACGGAAAAATACCGAAGGATCTTTCACTTTGATATGGTGCCCGACTTGGTAAAAATCATCGTTGATTGGCTCTGGATGCTGAGTGGTTGAATCAGGCAAAATAGATTGTTCGAAGTAACTCAAAAGCATTTGGTTAAGTTCGCGCACTCGGCTCATAATCCGAAACAGGCGTTTCATCATGCGCTCTACCGAGGCTTTGCCGTCAGAGCCAAAGCCAAGTCGCTCAGCAGCTAGTGGCTGATGATCAAACAGCAGGCGGTTTTCTTTTCTTTCTGCGGCTAAATGCAGTGCAAAACGAATGTTCCACAAGTTTTGCAAGCATTCTAGTAATTCTTGGTGCTCATCATGGGTTAAATAGCCATGGTTGACTAATTCTTGCAAGGTATGTGCATTAAAGTGTTTTTTTGCAACCCAAATAATGGTTTGAATGTCGCGTAAACCACCGGGGTTTTCTTTCAAATTAGGTTCGAGGTTATACGCTGTGCCATTGCATTTATTATGACGAAGTGTTTGTTCATTGGTTTTAGCAATAAAAAAAGTGTCAGAGCGCCAATGGTCGCTGTCCAATAACGCCTGCTGCATGGCATCAAATTGTGCGGGTTCACCAAACAATAACCGACATTCAAGCAGTGATGTGGTAAACGTGACATCTTTTTGTGTCTGTTCGAGCGTTTGCGCGAGTGTCCGAACACTGTGGCCTATATCGAGATTGAGATCCCATAACATAGTGACAAACTGGCTAATTTTTTCACACAGCTCTTGAGGCGGATCAGTTTGCACTAAAATGAGAAAATCAATATCAGAAAAAGGGTGAAGCTCGCCTCGACCATAACCGCCAACAGCTATTAGGCATAGACCATGCTGGTTTAATTTAAATTTCTTCAGCAATAAGATCAGTAGGGTGTCAATGTACGTTGAGCGAGCTTTAACTAATCGCTCAACGGGTTGATGTGCAAATTCTTGATTAAGCCAGTCGTAAAATACAGAAGCACTGTGTTTGAAGTCTTCAAGTTGCTTGGCCTCGTTAAGCAACATGAGAATCGATGCAGGGACTGGCATTAATCAGGGGTATCCTATTATTAGTCGTGAGAAATCACTTTATCGATTGTATCATCGTTTCTATGAGTTAAAATTTCAACCCCATTCTCGGTCACTAATAATGTATGTTCCCACTGAGCTGACAAGCTGCGGTCTTTTGTGACAACGGTCCACTTATCATTGAGTAATTTACATTGGCGTTTGCCTGCATTGACCATCGGCTCGATAGTAAAACACATGCCCGCTTTGAGCACTTCACCTGTGCCAGCTTTGCCGTAATGCATCACTTGTGGTTCTTCGTGAAATTCAGCGCCGATACCATGGCCGCAATATTCACGAACAATCGAATATTTAAATCCTTCGGCAAATTGTTGAATGGCTTGGCCAATATCACCTAAACGGACACCTGGTTTAACCATTTTAATTGCAAGGTATAAACTTTCTTGGGTGATTTCAGATAATCGTTTGCCTTGGATGCTCGGGGTGCCGACATAAAACATTTTTGACGTATCACCGTGGTAACCCTCTTTAATGACAGTGATATCAATGTTGATAATGTCGCCATCTTTAAGAGGTTTGTCATTTGGGATACCGTGACAAATGACATGGTTTACAGAGGTACAAATTGATTTAGGAAAACCATGGTAATTAAGTGGTGCAGGTATCGCATCTTGTTGTTCTGTAATGTATTTATGGCAAATTTGGTCTAACTCTTCAGTGGTCACGCCAGGTTTGACGAATGGTTCGATCATCTCTAATACTTCAGCAGCAAGGCGACCAGCAATACGCATTTTTTCTATCTCAGCTGGGGTTTTGATCACAGCACTCATTTTAGCTCCAAATTGGTGTTTATCAGGTATAAAAAATGCCCGAAATTTGTTCGTAACATTTGAGTTATTTGTTGGGATATGGTATAAAGCGCGCCGTCTTTTTACAAATAAAATCTCATATTTTGATTTTACTGTAATTTAGACAACACTTAATTAATTTTTTAAACACACACACATATCGACACATACACTTGGGTGCGTTTAAACCAAATTAGCGGTTTAAATGTTGGTGCTATGGGATATGTGGAGGCCTAACCCTAAACTTTTAAAGGAAATTTAAAATGGCAAACGTTTCAATGCGCGACATGCTTCAAGCTGGTGTTCACTTTGGTCACCAAGCACGTTACTGGAATCCTAAGATGAAGCCTTTCATCTTCGGCGCTCGTAACCGTGTACACATCATCAACCTTGAGCACACAGTTCCTATGTTCAACGATGCACTTACGTTTTTACGTAACGTTGCTTCAAACAAAGGTAAAATCCTTTTCGTAGGTACTAAACGCGCCGCTAGCGAAGCAGTTAAAGAAGCTGCTGAGCGTTCAGATCAGTTTTTCGTAAATCACCGTTGGTTAGGTGGTATGCTTACAAACTGGAAAACAGTTCGTCAATCAATCAAGCGTTTAAAAGACCTTGAAGCTCAAAGTCAAGACGGTACTTTCGAAAAGCTAACCAAAAAAGAAGCATTAATGCTTACTCGTGAAATGGAAAAGCTTGAGAAGAGCCTTGGCGGTATCAAAGATATGGGCGGTCTTCCAGACGCTATCTTCGTTATCGATGCTGACCACGAGCACATTGCTATCCGTGAAGCAAACAATCTAGGTATTCCAGTTGTATCTATCGTTGATACTAACTCAAACCCAGATGGTGTTGATTTCATCGTACCTGGTAATGATGATGCGATCCGTGCAATTCAGTTATACACAGGTGCTGTTGCAGACAACATCATCGAAGGTCGCGAAAGCAACCTAGTTGTACAAGCTGAGAAAGACGATTTCGTAGAAGCTGAATAATAAGCTTCATTAAGCCTTCATGTAATAGTCAAGAAGGCTTGATATTCTTTCCTAGCGGGAGCCTTGCTCCCGCTTATTTCAAACAGACTCGAATTTGAGGATTTACTAATGGCTGTCACAACTGCCCTAGTTAAAGAATTACGTGAGCGCACTGGCGCTGGCATGATGGATTGTAAAAAAGCATTAACTGAAACTGACGGTGATATCGAACTAGCGATCGAAAACATGCGTAAGAGCGGTGCTGCTAAAGCTGCTAAAAAAGCGGGCAACATTGCTGCTGAAGGTACAATCATTATCAAAGAAGATGCAGGCATGGCTGCACTTGTTGAAGTTAACTGTCAAACAGACTTCGTTGCAAAAGATGCAAGCTTCTTAGCATTTGCTAACAAAGTTGCTGATGCAGCAATTGCTGATAAATCAGACATCGCGACACTTCAAGCTCAATTTGAAGAAGATCGTGTAGCTTTAGTGACAAAAATTGGTGAAAACATCAATGTTCGTCGCGTTGAATATATCGGTGGTGCTTCGCTTTCAACTTACCGTCACGGCGAGCGTATCGGTGTAGTTGTTGCTGGTGATGCAGACGCAGAGACGCTTAAGCAAGTTGCAATGCACGTTGCTGCTTCTCGTCCTGAGTTTGTTAACCCTGAAGATGTTCCTGCAGATTTAGTTGCTAAAGAGCGTCAAGTTCAAATCGACATCGCTATCAACGAAGGCAAACCAGCTGAAATCGCAGAGAAAATGGTTGAAGGTCGTATGAAGAAGTTTACTGGTGAGGTTTCTCTTACTGGTCAAGCATTCATCATGGAGCCTAAAAAATCTGTTGGCGAAATTCTTAAAGAGAAAGGCGCAACAGTTTCTGCTTTCGTACGTTTAGAAGTTGGCGAAGGTATCGAGAAGAAAGAAGAAGATTTTGCTGCTGAAGTAGCTGCACAAATCGCTGCTGCTAAAGGCGCTTAATCGCCTTGTTCGACGCAAATCAAACTGAGTTTGCTTTGCGTCGATGCACAAAATTATTTAGAATAGCCGCGCAGTAATTTCGCTAGAAGTTAGCGCGGTTATTTTTTATCTGTAAATCCATTTTAATCTGGCCAGGAAGACTATGAATACAAATCGTAAGCCTATTTTTAGACGTGTTCTACTTAAATTAAGTGGTGAAGCCTTGATGGGCGATGAAGGCTTTGGGATCGATCCAAAAGTACTTGATCGTATGGCTCAAGAAATCAAAGAGCTAGTAGAATTAGACATAGAAGTGGGTTTAGTTATCGGTGGCGGTAACTTTTTGCGTGGTGGTTCTTTGGCCGAGGCAGGTATGAATCGCGTTGTGGGTGACCACATGGGCATGCTCGCGACTGTAATGAACGGTTTGGCGATGCGTGATGCGCTTCATCGTGCATTTGTAAATGCGCGTTTGATGTCTGCAATTCCACTTAATGGCGTGTGTGATGCGTACAATTGGGCCGAAGCGATTAGTTTGCTGAAGTCTGGCCGTGTTGTTATTTTCTCTGCTGGTACTGGTAATCCTTTTTTTACCACTGATTCTGCAGCATGTTTGCGTGGGATTGAAATTGAAGCAGATACAGTGATTAAAGCGACCAAGGTTGATGGCGTATTTAGTGATGATCCGGTGAAAAACCCAGATGCAACTTTGTATAGTAATTTAACGCACAACGAAATTATTGAAAAAGAATTAAAGGTGATGGATTTAGCTGCATTTACGCTAGCCCGTGACCATAATATGCCAATTAGCGTATTTAATATGAACAAGCCTGGCGCATTAAAACGTGTCATTATGGGTGAAGATGAAGGAACCTTGATTTCTTCGCATACACCTGAATAGAAAAGTAAAAAATAGATTAGGAAGATTCATTGTGATTAGCGAAATTCAAAAAGATGCTGCAGTACGCATGCAAAAAAGTGTTGACGCACTGGTAAGCCAATTATCAAAAATCCGTACTGGCCGTGCTCACCCGAGTTTACTTGATGGTTTAAAAGTTTCTTATTACGGTGCAGATACGCCACTTAATCAAGTCGCCAACGTTAGCGTTGAAGATTCTCGTACCCTTGCTATTTCTGTCTTTGACAAGTCACTTGCTCAAGCAGTTGAAAAAGCAATTCACGCGTCAGATTTAGGCTTAAACCCTATGTCAGCGGGTACGGTTATTCGTGTTCCACTTCCTCCGTTAACGGAAGAGCGTCGTAAAGATTTAATCAAAGTGGTTCGTGCTGAAGCAGAATCAGGCCGTGTAGCTGTACGTAATATCCGTCGTGATGCTAATGCTGATGTGAAAGCACTTCTGAAAGACAAAGAGATTTCAGAAGATGAACAACGTCAAAGTGAAGACGCAGTGCAAAAGCTTACTGACCAATTTATCAAAGAAATTGACGTTAAACTGACCGCTAAAGAAGCGGAGTTGATGGAAATCTAAGCGACTAAACTGTTAGTCAAAAAACGCCGCCTAGGATATACTAGACGGCGTTTTTTTATGAGGAAGTACAAAGCTCGATGATTTTAAGTTCAGAGACTGTGAGTCAACAATCTTTACCAAAACACATTGCGATTATCATGGATGGTAATGGCCGATGGGCGCAAAATAGAGGTAAACCTCGCGTGTTTGGTCATAAAAAGGGTGTTGAATCGGTCAGGCGTTCTGTTCAGTTTTGTACCAATTTAGGCATTAAATCACTAACCTTGTTTGCATTTAGTAGCGAAAATTGGCGTCGTCCAGCCGATGAAGTCAGCACGTTGATGGAGCTTTTTTTGTTAGTTCTAACAAAAGAAGTTAAAAAGCTACATAAGAATAATGTCAAATTACAAATTATTGGTGATCTTTCGCGTTTTTCCGATAAGTTACAACAGCGTGTTTTTGAAGCACAAACGTTGACGAAAGATAACCAAGGATTATGTTTAAACATCGCGGCTAATTACGGCGGTCGATGGGATATTGTTCAAGCAGCACAAAAACTGGCTGTAGAAGTTGAACAAGGTAACTTGCAAAGTAGTGATATCACCGAAGAAGTTCTATCGGAACATATTACTATGGCAGAGCAACCGCCACTGGATTTGTTAATTCGAACAGGTGGAGACTTACGTATAAGTAACTTTTTATTATGGCAAGCCGCCTACGCAGAACTTTATTTTTGTGACACGTTATGGCCAGATTTTGATGATGAAGCGTTTGCCAACGCAATAGCATGTTATGTAAGTCGAGAACGAAGGTTTGGCTGCACTGGCGAACAAATAAAACAATTATTAACGCAAGTTAAGTGATCCAGTTGAAGGTATAAAGTTTGTTAAAACAACGTATTCTCACCTCTTTGGTGTTAGCTCCAGCGGCTCTAGCGCTGGTTTTTTATACACCCTTAATGTTATTTAGTTACTTCGCAGCCGGGATTGTGTTGCTAGGCGCTTGGGAGTGGTCTGCATTCATGGGCTTGAGCAATGTTAAATCTCGTTTAGGGTACGTCGGTATGATGGCTGCAATGTTGGCGGTACTCAATGTTTTTTGGCCCATCAACCAACTTTGGCAGCATGGGCAATTAGCCAGTGATGTCAATTATGTCTTTACCTTGTCTGTGGCTTGGTGGCTTGTCGCAACATGTTTAGTATGGTCTTACCCTAAGGCAGCAAAAGGATGGAATAAAGGCATTGCCATGCGTGCAATTGCGGGGGTGCTGACTTTAGTGCCGCTTTGGTTGGCGTTAAACACATTGCGCAGTGCTCAGTATGATGAGTCAACATTATTTGGTTCTATGTTGATCATGGCTGTACTTGGAATTGTCTGGAGTGCTGATATTGGAGCGTTCTTCGCAGGAAAAAATTTAGGTAGACACAAATTAATGCCCAATGTGAGTCCAAACAAAACCATTGAAGGACTGTTAGGTGGCTTGATTGCCAGTACTGTGTTCACCATCGCATTTTGTCACTATGCAAATGTGCCTCATGACAAATGGTTTGTTTATGCATTTTTAACTATTTTCATTGCCTTATTTTCGGCTATTGGTGACTTACTTGAAAGCATGTTCAAACGTGAAGCCGGTCTCAAAGACAGTGGCTCTTGCTTACCAGGTCATGGTGGGATATTAGATCGTATTGATAGTTTAACTGCAGCGGCACCAATTTTTGTGGCCTGTTATGCGTGGGCTTTAACAATATGATCCACTCTGGTCAACAGCAGCGAATTTGTATTTTAGGCTCAACAGGGTCGATTGGTGTAAGCACGCTTGATGTGATCAGTCGTAACCCAGATGTGAGCGTTTATGCTTTAACGGCTCATCATAATCATCAGTTAATGCTGACGCAGTGTTTAGCATTCTCACCTCGTTATGCCGTTATGGCTGATGAAGCAACGGCTGCAGAGTTAACTCGTAACTTGAAACTTCACGGCGGTACGACTGAAGTGTTATTTGGTCCACAGGCGCTTTGTGATGTGGCCAGTAGCACGGATGTGACAGTCGTTATGGCAGCCATTGTTGGGGCGGCAGGTTTAGCACCAACACTAGCTGCGGTAGAGGCGAGTAAAAAAATATTGTTAGCCAATAAAGAAGCCTTAGTGATGTCTGGGCAACTTTTTATTGAGAAGGTGAAACAGCATAAAGCTGTCTTGCTGCCGATAGACTCTGAGCATAATGCGATATTTCAAGCGCTCCCGTTTAATGAGCAGACTCCTTGTTATGAGCAGGCATTATCCCAGCTTGGGGTGAGTAAAATATTGCTAACAGGCTCTGGCGGGCCATTTTTAGAGCGCGCTTTATCGACCTTGCCTGATGTGACGGTTCAAGAAGCGGTGGCCCATCCTAATTGGTCGATGGGGCAAAAAATCTCGGTGGATTCAGCCACCATGATGAACAAAGGGTTAGAGTTTATTGAAGCAAAATGGATGTTTAATTGCCAAGCTTCAGATATTGAGGTGATTATTCATCCTCAGAGTATTATCCACTCCATGGTGCAATATCGAGATGGCTCGGTGATAGCGCAAATGGGCAATCCTGATATGCGCACGCCCATCGCTCATGCGCTCGCTTTTCCAAAACGAATTGATGCTGGGGTGGAGCCTTTAGACTTTAGCAGTCTGGCTCAGTTTAGCTTTTGTAAGCCTGATTATGCACGTTACCCTAATTTACAATTAGCAATCTCAGCATGCGATATCGGTCAAGCTGCAACCACAATCGTCAATGCTGCAAACGAAATTGCGGTGGCAGCTTTTTTAACGGGTACCATACGATTTACTGACATCTATCGGATTAACTACGAAACACTCAATCAGATAAAATTGGATGAGCCTACATCGCTTGAACAAATCATCGCGATTGATGCCGAGGCAAGACGAGTGGCTGAGCAACGAATTAAACAAGGTGCGAATTAATGTTCGAATTTATTTGGAACCTCGCCTCGTTTATCTTGGCATTGGGTATTTTGGTGACCGTCCATGAGTATGGGCACTTTTGGGTGGCAAGAAAAAATGGTGTATTTGTTGAGCGCTTTTCAATTGGCTTTGGCAAAGTGTTATTTCGCCGTTATGACAAATTAGGCACTGAATATGTGATTGCTGCGATCCCTTTAGGCGGTTATGTCAAAATGCTTGATGAGCGGGTTGATACCGTGCCTGAAGATAAAAAGCATTTATCATTCAATGGCAAGTCGATTTACGCCAAAATAGCAATCGTTGCCGCGGGTCCAATGGCTAACTTTTTGTTTGCCATTGCTGCGTTAGCCATCATGTATATGGTGGGTGTAAAAAGCATTGTTCCTGTGATTGGTGATGTTCAAAACAATAGTCGTGCGCAAGTAGCTGGCTTACAAGCCGATCAAACCATCACCAAAATTGGCGATGAAACAATTCACGATTGGCGCGAAGCTACTTTTGCTTTGATGCAAAACATGGGCGAAGCGCAAGTACCTGTCGAAGTTAACGGTATCAATGGTACGCAAACTAAATCGTTAAATTTAACTGGGTGGACGCTGGAAGCCGATGCTATTTCGCCTTTGCACTCAGTGGGGATTGTGCCATTTCGACCCCAAGTTCAACTGACTTTAGCGCAAGTCACTGATAATTCTGCTGCCGAGCAAGCGGGTCTCTTGGTGGGAGATACCATTCATTTAGTTGATGGTGTAAAAATCGAAACTTGGGAGCAGTTAGTGGCGATAATTCAAAACTCTGCTGATAAAAGTTTGTTATTTACCATTATGCGTAATCAGCAAGCGATGAATTTACCTGTGGTGCCTCATAATAAACCAACCAAAGATGGTTTCTCGCAAGGGTATTTAGGTGTTTTACCTGTGGTAGAAGCGTGGCCAGAAGGGTATATTAGCAGCAGACAATTTGGGCCTATCGATGCAATTGGTCAAGGTTTCGCCAAAACATGGCAAATGATTGCTTTAAGCTTCGAAATGATCGGTAACTTGCTGACAGGTCAGGTTTCTGTTCAAAATTTAAGTGGCCCAATCGGAATTGCAGTGGGGGCTGGTAGTAGCGTTAGTTATGGTTTAGTTGCTTTTTTAAGCTTTTTAGCCTTGATAAGCGTCAATTTAGGTGTTTTTAATCTTTTACCCTTGCCTATTTTAGATGGCGGGCATTTAATGTATTACCTAATTGAACTTATCACAAAAAAACCAGTCTCTGAAAAGACACAAGAATTAGGTTTTAGGATCGGTGCGTTGATCCTATTATTGTTGACCGGCCTTGCGCTGTTCAATGATTTTATGCGGTTGTAAAGGACATAAGATAATAACATGGCTATAAAAAAACATTTGGCTGTAACGGGTTTATTAGGGGCGAGCTTTTTTGCCTGTGGCCAAGAATCCTTTATCGTAGAAGATTTAAAAGTTGAAGGCCTTCAGCGTGTAGCACTCGGTGCTGCGTTAACACATATCCCAATTAATATTGGCGATAACATTGATAATTATACGATTTCAAAAACCATCAAAGCACTTTATAAGTCAGGTCACTTTGACAATATTGCGGCTTATCGCGATGGTGAGAAAATCATCTTTAAAGTAAAAGAAAGACCGACAATCAGCGCTATTGAGTTTGAAGGCAATAAAGATATTAAAGATGAGCAGCTTAATGAATCTTTGCAACGTCAAAATATTATGGTCGGAGAGCCGTTAGATAGAACCGTTGTCGACGGGGTTGAAAAAGGCTTAATCGAATTTTTTCATGGCATTGGTAAATACAATGCCAACATTGATGTCACGATTACTAAGTTGCCACGTAACCGTGTGAAGTTGAAACTAAACTTCAAAGAAGGTGATGCGGCATCGATTCGTCAAATTAACTTGGTTGGTAATGAGTTATTCTCAGATGAAGAACTAATGCTGCAAGTGGAATCGCAGCAAGATCTTCCTTGGTGGGATTTCATGGCCAATGACCGTTATCAAAAACAAACGATCCAAGGTGATTTAGAAAAAATCAGAAGTTACTACCTTGATCGTGGTTATCTGAAATTCAATATTGATTCGACACAAGTTTCAGTTAGTCCTGAAAAAGAATCAGTGTATGTCACGGTTAATATGACCGAAGGCGAGCAATACACAGTAAAAGAGTTTGACTTTATTGGTGATTTACTTGACCGAGAAGAGTTAATTCGAGCTGTGATCCCATTGCGTGCTGGTGAGCTTTATAACGGCTCAGTGGTCACATCATCAGAAGAGTTCATTAAAAGTTACCTAGCACGTTTTGGTTACGCTAACGCTGAAGTGAGAACGATTCCAGAGGTTGATGAAGAAAATAAAGAGGTCAAACTGACCTTATCAGTCAATCCAGGTAAGCGTATTTATGTGCGCCGTATCAATTTGTCGGGTAATGAAAACACAGCAGATCATGTTGTACGCCGGGAAATGACTCAGCTCGAAGGCGCATGGTTATCAAATCAGTCTCTTGAGCGCTCGAAAATTCAAATCCAACGTCTGATGTATATGGAAACGGTCGATTTTAATGTCACTCCAGTGCCAGGCATTGAAGATCAAGTTGATGTTGATTTTACGGTTAAAGAACAATCTGCTGGTAGCTTTAATGCTGGTTTGGCTTATGGCTCTTATTACGGCATTCAGTTTAACTTTGGGATCAGTGAATCGAACTTCCTAGGTAGTGGTAACCAAGTGGCGTTTAACGTCAACACCTCTGCAGGTTCTGAACAAGTAAACTTATCGTATACGGACCCTTACTTCACTCCAGATGGGATCAGTCATGGTAGCAGTATTTTTTACCGTAACTACGATGCAAGTAAGCTCTCTTTGATTGATTATAAAAGTAAAACATATGGTCTAGGCACAAACATTGGTTTCCCAATTAATGCCAATAACCGCTTGAACTTTGGTGTTACTTGGAGTGAAGAAGCGCTGTCTGAGTTATCAGAATACGAACAAACCCGTATTATGCGTGAAACTTTCCTCGACCCAGAAGATCCAGATGCTGGTTTTGAGTTTACTAAATTTGAACTCAGTGCGGCTTGGCAACGCGATACACGAAATCGTGGTTTGTTCCCGACCGATGGCTCGCGTCAAGTATTGAGCTTGAAAGCAACCACGCCAAATTCAGATTTAACGTATTTTAAAGTGAACTTTGATACTAAATTCTATTGGCCAATAAGTAATGATCATAAATGGGCATTCTTATCACGTGCAGCGATAGGTTACGGTAATGGCTATGGTGAGACTAATGGCTATGACCAAGTTTTACCTGTGCAAGAATTCTTCCGAATTCAAGAACAAGAATTACGTGGTTTTGACCGTAATACGATTTTACCACGTGCGGTTGTACGTAGCCCGCAGTTATTGCCAGGCACACCAGGTGGAGATGGCTCGACGGGTGGTATCGGTGGCGATCCTCAGTTTGACCAAATTCAATTAGCTGGTCGAATTGGGGGTAATGCGAAAGCAATGGCAGGTATGGAAATGATTGTGCCTACACCGTTTTTAGATGATGACAACAGTGGCTCTGTCAGAACAAGCTTATTTGTTGATGCTGCCAATGTTTGGGATACAGAATTTGATGTTGATAAATTTTCGAATTTATCACCTGATCAACGCGCTAAATTAGCAGATTACTCGGATGCAAGCCGTTTTAGGGTTTCAACCGGTTTATCAATTCAATGGATTTCACCTATGGGGCCAATGTTAATTAGTTTTGCATATCCGTTGCAAAAAGAAGAAGACGATAAAACTAAGACCATTAGCTTCAACATAGCAAACACTTTCTAAAGGAGTATTATTGTGACTAAAACAATTAAAACTACAGCGATGTCAATTTTAGCGACTCTATTAATGGGCGCATCATCAGCAGCACTTGCACATAAAGTGGCAATTGTTGATATGCAGCAAATTTTTACCCAATTACCGCAAATGGCAGCTGTTGAGCAATCTTTAAAAACTGAATTCGCAGATCGTCGTCAAGCGATTGAAAAGCTTCAAGGTGATATCCGTTTTGAAGCTGAAAAATTTCAACGTGAAAGTGCCACTATGAGTAAAGCACAACAAGACGCGTTAAAAGAAAAGATCCAAAAGATGCAACAAGATTTTGCTGAGCAAGCACGTCCACTTGAGCAAGAAATCAAAATGCGTCAAAACCAAGAGTTAGCAAAAGTACAAGCGCTTGTAATGCAAGCGATTGAACAAGAAGCAAAGGCTTCTAAAATTGATGAAGTAAAACGTAAAGATACTATTATTTACATTGATTCTGCTAAAGTGCCTGATTTATCAGATAAAGTTATTGAAAGAGTTAGTAAATTAAAGTAATGCAAAGATATACATTAGCGCAAATAGCGGAACATTTAGATGGCACGCTAATCGGAGATGGCAATATTGAGATAACGCATATTGCCAGCTTAGATAAAGCCGCAGCAAATGAAATCAGCTTCTTGGCTCAAAAAAAATACCGCAAACAGTTAGATTCAACCGCTGCTGAAGCGGTTATCCTCACTGAAGCTGATAGTGACTATTTCACCGGTAATAAAGTGGTGGTGACCAATCCCTATGTTGCATATGCGCGTTTAGCGCAATTGATGGACACTACTCCTCATTGTGCCTCGGGTGTGCACCCATCAGCGGTTATTTCAGACTCAGCAAGGGTGAGTGCATCAGCGGCGATTGCAGCCAATGTGGTCATTGAAGCTGGGGCAGAAATTGCTGATAACGTTGAAATTGGCCCAGGTTGTTTTATTGGTCGCGGAGCTAAAATTGGCGCTGGCACGAAACTGTGGGCTAATGTATCGATTTATCATGATGTAGTTATTGGTCAATCATGTATTTTCCATTCGGGTGCGGTTATTGGCTCGGATGGGTTCGGATTTGCTAATGAGCAGGGTCAATGGGTGAAAATACCCCAAGTTGGTTCGGTGATCATTGGTGATAAAGTCGAAATAGGCGCAAATACGGCGATTGACCGCGGGGCGATTGAAAATACTGAAATTCACTCGAATGTCATTATCGATAATATGGTGCACCTTGCACACAATGTCATCATTGGTGAAGGAACTGCAATTGCGGCATGTAGTGTGATCGCAGGCAGCACGACCATCGGAAAATACTGCCAGATTGCAGGTTTGTGTGGCATTAATGGCCATATTGAAGTTTGTGACGGTGTTATTTTTACTGGCATGACTATGGTTACAAAATCAGTTACAGAGCCGGGTGTCTATTCATCAGGTTTACCACACGCTAATAATAAAGAATGGCGTAAGCAAATTGCTCAATTTCGTCATATTGGCGATATGAATCAAAAAATTAAACAATTAGAGTCGCAATTTGCGTCTTTTATTGACAATAAATCATAGAAAGGATCTGCGTTTTGGCTAATGAATTAAACAGCTTTGATATCCAAGAGATCACCAAGTTATTACCCCATCGCTATCCAATGCTGTTAGTCGATCGAGTATTAGATTATGAAGTTGGTAAATCATTACATGCAATTAAAAATGTATCGATAAATGAGCCGATTTTTACTGGTCATTTTCCAAACCAGCCGATTTTTCCTGGTGTTTTAATCTTAGAAGCACTTGCCCAAGCAACGGGTCTGCTTGGTTTTAAAACGGCGAAAAATACCAGCGAAAATGAGCTATACTTGTTCGCAGCCATTGATAACGCACGCTTTAAACAGCCTGTTTATCCTGGTGATACAATGCACCTTCATGTTGAATTTGTGAAAGAACGTCGCAACATATGGAAGTTTTATGGCGAAGCAAAAGTTGACGGAAAAGTTGTGTGTTCTGCTGAATTAATGTGTGCTAGAAGAGAGTTTTAATAGTGATCCATCCGTCTGCGATAATCGAGCCCGGTGCTCAAATTGGTGAAAATGTCTCTATTGGTCCTTGGACTTATATAGGTAATGATGTTGTGATAGGTGATAACAATATCATCGAATCGCATGTAGTAATTAAAGGCCCATCTGTAATTGGTTCGGGCAATCATATCTTCCAATTTGCCTCTGTAGGTGAAGCATGCCAAGACAAGAAATACAATAATGAACCAACACGGTTAGTTATTGGCGATAACAATGTCATTCGAGAATGTGCCACCATCCATCGTGGTACGATTCAAGATCAAGGGTTAACACAAATCGGTAGTAATAATTTGTTTATGGCCTATACCCATGTCGCGCATGATGCGATGATTGGCAGTAATGTTATCTTTGCTAATAATGCCAGTGTTGCAGGTCATGTCCATATCGGTGACTGGGTTATTTTAGCCGGTAACTCAGGTGTACATCAATTTTGTAAAGTTGGCGACCATGCATTTGTTGGCATGTATTCTGGTGTTAATAAAGATGTCCCACCATTTGTAACAACGATTGGTACACCCGCGGGTCCTGTGGCAATTAATACCGAAGGTATGAAACGTCGAGGTTTTTCTCCAGAAGAAGTCATGGCAACACGCCGCGCTTACAAAACCTTGTATCGTAAATCGTTATCTTTAGAGCAAGCACTTGCTGAGATGGCAGAAGATGCTAAGCAATATGCGTCAGTGCAAACCATGATCGATTTTGTCAGTCAATCTGAGCGTGGGATCTTACGATAAGTATGGCCAAACCACTTAGAGTAGGAATTATCGCCGGGGAACACTCCGGCGATATTTTAGGTGCCGGTTTAATCTCAGCCATACAAGCACAACATCCAAATGTCACTTTTGAGGGCATTGCAGGACCTAAAATGAAAGCTTTAGGTTGTCAGAGTATTTTCGATATGGAAGAGCTCGCTGTAATGGGTTTATTTGAAGTGCTAGGCCGCTTACCTCGCTTACTCAGTATCAAAAAGCAAATTATTCAGCATTTTATCGATAATCCACCCGATGTATTCATCGGTATAGATGCCCCTGATTTTAATCTACGCGTTGAGTTAGCGCTAAAAAACGCGGGCATCACTACAGTCCAGTATGTCAGCCCTTCTGTGTGGGCATGGCGACCAAAGCGAATTTTTAAAATTGCGGCAGCCACTAACTTAGTACTCTCTTTATTACCCTTTGAAAAAGCTTTTTATGATAAACATGATGTGCCGTGTCAATTTGTTGGGCATACATTAGCGGATGATATTGCTCTTGAGCATGATCAGCAGGCGGCTCGAAAGCAATTATCACTTTCTGATGATGATGTTGTATTGGCGTTATTGCCTGGCAGTCGTAGTTCAGAAGTCGGGTTGTTGAGCGAGTGTTACCTCGAAACAGCCAATTTGCTGGCAGAAAAAATACCTAACCTCAAAGTTGTGGTGCCACTGGTCAATGATGCTAGAAAACAACAATTTAAAGAAATTGCCACAAGAACCTCACCAAATTTGGCTCTTTTTTTATTAGATGGTCAAGCCGATATGGCAATTAAAAGCGCGAATGCGGTGTTGTTGGCCTCGGGTACCGCTACGCTTGAAACCATGTTGTACAAGAAGCCCATGGTGGTGGGATACAAATTAAAACCTACGTCTTATTGGGTTTACAACACGTTTTTTAATTTCACGATTAAATATTTTTCATTGCCAAACTTGCTAGCCGATGCGCCATTGGTCACTGAGTTATTGCAAAATGATTGCCATCCACACGCGTTAGAGCATGCTTTGTATCCCTTGTTGACGAGTGATAATCTGCAATTGATCCAGCAATTTACCGATATTCACCAAGCAATACGTTGTAATGCCAGTGAAAAGGCCGCACAAGCAGTATTGGAGTTAATAAATGCAAATTGAATACCCTGACTATACCTACATAGCCGGTGTTGATGAAGTAGGTCGGGGCCCTTTAGTGGGTGATGTCGTCACAGCTGCCGTGATTTTAGACCCAGCTAAACCAATAGCAGGTTTAGCTGATTCTAAAAAATTAACGGATAAAAAACGCCAAGCCCTTGCCATTGAAATTAAAGAAAAAGCGCTGTGTTATTGTATTGCCCGTGCAAGTGTGGCAGAGATAGATGAACTAAACATTTTGCATGCCACCATGTTAGCCATGAAACGAGCGGTTGAAGGCTTGAGTATTCCAGCTGAATTTGTATTTGTAGATGGCAATCGCTTACCTGACTTGTCTGTTCCAGCCCAAGCAGTGGTAAAAGGGGATAGTTTGGTTGCACAAATTAGCGCCGCGTCAATTTTAGCCAAAGTAGCCAGAGATGATGAGATGATTGCTCTGGATGCACAATTGCCTCAATATGGATTTGCTGGGCATAAAGGTTACCCAACTAAAGCGCATTTAGCAGCTTTAGCTGAACATGGCGTGACTCCCTATCATCGTAAAAGCTTTAAGCCTGTTAGTGCGCTATTAGCAAAATAAGAAAAATTGAATAGTCAGTAAAAAACGATTCACCAGCAATGAGGACACCATGCCACAACCGAGCTTTGTTCATTTAAGAGTCCACAGTGACTTTTCCATGGTCGATGGATTAGCAAAAACAAAAAAGATAGTCGCTAAAGCGGCAGAGCTTCAAATGCCTGCGATTGCTATTTCAGATCAAATGAACTTATGTGGACTTGTGCGTTTTTATGGCGCGACCCATGGTGAAGGGATTAAACCGATTGTTGCAGCTGATATCTGGTTACGTAGCCCTGAATTTGAAGACGAAGTATGCCGCATGACAGTGCTGGCAAAGAATAACCAAGGCTATAAAAACCTGACATTATTAATTTCGAAAGCTTACCAGCGTGGTCATATCATGCATCGGCCTATGGTCGAAAGAGAGTGGTTAGCTGAATTAAAAGAAGGGCTTATTCTTCTGTCAGGCGCAAAAGACGGTGACTTAGGCAAAGCGCTTCTTAAAGGTAATCAAGGACTGATTGACAGTGTTAGCGAGTTTTACCAACTGCATTTTGCTGATCATTATTTTTTAGAGCTAGTTCGAACAGAGCGTGCTTTAGAAGAAGAATACCTTCATAAAGCGGTTGCTCATTCTTATACAACAGGTATTCCAGTTGTTGCCACTAATGAAGTGGTGTTTCTTTCGCCTGATGACTTTGAACCACATGAAATTCGAGTCGCAATTCATGATGGTTTTACCTTAGATGATAAACGTCGCCCTAAACGTTTCTCTGAGCAGCAGTACTTTAAAACCGAAGCGCAAATGCAGGAAATTTTTAGTGATATTCCTGAAGCGCTTGCAAACAGTGTTGAGATTGCTAAACGCTGTAATGTCACTATTCAATTGGGGACGTATTTCTTACCCGATTACCCCACTGGCAGCTTGAGCATCGAAGACTTTTTGGTCAAAGTCTCTCAAGATGGCTTAGAAGAACGGTTACAAATACTCTTTCCTGATCCGGTTAAACGCGTAGAGCAGCGTATTGAGTATGATGAACGACTCAAGATTGAACTCGATGTTATTAACCAAATGGGGTTTCCTGGTTATTTCTTGATCGTAATGGAATTCATCCAGTGGAGTAAAGATAACAACATTCCTGTGGGCCCAGGCCGTGGTTCGGGTGCGGGTTCGTTAGTTGCCTATGCGCTTAAAATTACCGATCTCGATCCGTTACAATTTGACTTACTATTCGAACGTTTCTTGAACCCTGAACGTGTTTCAATGCCCGATTTTGATATCGATTTTTGTATGGATCGCCGTGATGAGGTAATTGACCATGTTGCGGCACTGTATGGCCGTGATGCGGTGTCTCAGATCATCACTTTCGGGACAATGGCAGCCAAAGCGGTTATTCGTGATGTTGGACGGGTGCTGGGTCATCCTTATGGATTTGTTGACCGGATTTCTAAATTAGTGCCGGGCGATCCTGGTATGACGCTCGAAAAAGCATTCGAGGTGGAGCCGCGTCTTCCTGAAGTCTATGAAAGCGACGATGAAGTAAAAGAGCTCATTGATAAATGCCGTATTCTCGAAGGCTGTACTCGAAACGCCGGTAAACATGCTGGGGGCGTTGTAATCTCGCCCACAACTATTACCGATTTCGCCGCTCTTTATTGTGATGACGAAGGAAAGTTTCCTGTCACACAATTTGATAAAAATGATGTGGAAACCGCAGGGTTAGTCAAATTCGATTTCTTGGGATTACGGACTCTCACTATTTTGCAGTGGGCAGTTGATATGGCCAACGCTCGCCTTGATCGAGAGCAAAAAGAGCACATCGATATCGCCTTAATCCCCCTTGATGATCCAAAAAGTTTTGAGCTGTTACTTCGTGCAGAAACGACCGCTGTTTTCCAGCTCGAATCTCGCGGTATGAAGGACTTAGTTCGACGTTTAAAACCTGACTGCTTTGAAGATATGATTGCACTGGTTGCCCTGTTTCGCCCCGGGCCTTTGCAATCAGGCATGGTTGATAACTTCATTGACCGAAAACATGGTCGAGAAGAAGTGTCTTATCCAGATGCGCAATATCAGCATGAAAGTCTCGCGCCAATTTTAGAACCAACTTACGGGATCATCCTGTATCAAGAACAGGTCATGCAGATTGCTCAGGTTCTTGCTGGGTATAGTTTGGGTGGTGCTGACTTACTTCGTCGTGCTATGGGTAAGAAAAAACCAGAAGAAATGGCCAAACAGCGTTCAACGTTTGAAACTGGCTCGATTGATAATGGTGTAGATGGGCCATTATCAATGAAAATCTTCGACTTAGTAGAAAAATTTGCGGGTTATGGATTTAATAAATCACACTCTGCAGCTTATGCCTTAGTATCGTATCAAACGCTTTGGATGAAAACCCATTATCCTGCTGAGTTTATGGCTGCGGTTATGTCAGCTGATATGGATAATACAGATAAAATCGTGACCTTAGTCGATGAGTGTGAAAACATGAAATTGACCTTGTTACCGCCCGATGTCAATTTTGGCGAATACAAGTTTGCAGTTAACCTCGAGGGGGCGATTGTCTATGGAATTGGTGCGATTAAAGGGGTCGGTGAAGCGCCTGTCGAAGCTATTTTAGAAGCCAGACAAAAAGGTGGGCACTTTAAAGATTTATTCGATTTTTGTGCGCGCGTTGATTTAAAACGTGTGAACCGTCGTGTAGCAGAAAAGTTGATTATGGCTGGTGCCCTTGATAGTTTAGGACCTGAGAAAAAACAAGGTGCCCGTTCGATTCTTATTGCGAGTCTCAAAGATGCAATGAAATCAGCGGAACAACACCATAAAGCTGAGGCTATTGGCCAGTCAGACTTGTTTGGTTTATTGGCCGCAGAATCAGATGATGTGCAACAAGAGTTTGTTCATGCGCCATATTTCACCGATAAAGAATGGTTGGAAGGGGAGCGCGAAACATTAGGTCTATACCTAACGGGTCATCCTATTAATCAATATCGTAAAGAGTTAAAAAATTATACCGCGGGGCGTTTAATTGATGTGCAGCCCACAGAGCGAGAGGTCATGGCGACTGTTGCTGGGCTTGTGATCAGTACTCGGGTATTAATTAATAAAAAAGGTAAACGATGGGGATTAATTACTTTAGATGATAAAAGTGCGCGAATGGATGTGCGTTTTTTCCCCGAACAGTTCGAAACTTACCAAGAATTGCTGCAAAACAACAATATATTGGTAATATCAGGACAGGTCAGCTTTGATAACTTCTCTGGTGGTATTACAATGACCGCTCGGGATGTGTCGACCATCGAATCTGTGCGAGAAAAGCGCATTCGTAGCATAATAATGAAAGTAAAGATGCAAGATGTTGATGTTAACTTCTTTGAAAAGTTGCAAAACGTTCTTGAACCATATAAATATGGTACATGCCCAATAAAAGTATTATACGAACGACCTGATATAGCTGCAGAGTTGTCGTTAGGAACAGAATGGTGTGTGACACCGAGTGATGATTTGCTGGCAAATCTTACTCGTTTGGTGACGCAGCGTATCGATTTAGAATTTAACTAATTAATTAGGTAGTTTAGAGCATGAGTCTCAATTATCTGGACTTTGAGCTTCCAGTTGCAGAACTAGAAGCGAAAATTGAAGAACTGAAAAATGTTGGTCGTACAGGGTCGTTGGACTTGGGCCTTGAAGATGAAGTGAATCGCTTGAAAGAAAAGAGCGTTGAACTGACTGAAAAAATCTTCTCTGGTTTAGGTGCATGGCAAGTGTCACAACTTGCTCGTCATCCGTTACGTCCTTATACCCGTGATTATATTAATCGTATTTTTACCGAGTTTGATGAACTCGCAGGTGATCGTACTTTCGCCAATGATCCGGCTATTTTAGGTGGTATTGCTCGCTTAGATGGTCAGCCAGTGATGGTAATTGGTCAACAAAAAGGTCGTGACACTGCTGAGAAAATTAAACGTAATTTTGGTATGCCAAAGCCAGAAGGGTACCGCAAAGCGTTACGTTTGATGGAAATGGCTGAGCGTTTTAACATGCCAATCATTACATTTATTGACACTCCAGGTGCTTACCCGGGTGTGGGCGCTGAAGAACGTGGTCAAAGTGAAGCGATAGCGCGTAACTTAAAAGTAATGGCATCATTAAAAGTGCCGACTATCTGTACTGTTATTGGTGAAGGTGGTTCGGGTGGTGCGTTAGCTATTGGTGTGGGTGACCGTGTGAACATGTTGCAATACAGCACATACTCGGTTATTTCTCCTGAGGGTTGTGCGTCTATTTTGTGGAAAAGTGCTGATAAAGCACCATTAGCTGCAGAAGCGATGGGCGTAACAGCTCAGCGTGTGAAAGAGCTTGATTTAATTAATTCGATTATCGAAGAGCCATTAGGTGGCGCGCATCGTAATTATGATGCGATTGCTAAATCACTTAAAGCACAAATCAAGCGTGACTTATCTGAGCTGCAAGAGCTCAGTACCGAAGAAATGCTTGACCAACGTTACCAAAGACTAATGTCCTTTGGTTACTGTTAAGTTGAAAGGGCCGCGTTAAGCGGCTTTTTTGTATGCGTTCCCATTATTTATATCAAACAGTCTTTGCACAGCTTCGCACGTTGAAGGGCTCTGTTACGGTTGCGTTATCGGGTGGGGTAGACTCGATTGTGCTGCTGCATATTGTCGCTGAGTGCCAGTTGCAACTGCCCGAGCTATCAATTAAAGCATTGCATGTAAATCATGGTTTGAGTGAGCACGCGATGATTTGGCAGCAGTTTTGTCAAGATACTTGCCAGCGCCTTAATGTGCCTTTTATCTGTCAGCAAGTTGATGTAGTACGTAAAAATCGCCAGTCCCTTGAAGCGATAGCGCGTGAGCAACGCTACCAAGCCTTTGCAACACATACAGATCCAGACAGCATCATTTTATTGGGTCAGCATCAAGATGATCAGGTCGAAACGTTTTTTCTGCATTTGAAAAGAGGTTCAGGTTTAGCTGGGTTGTCGGCGATGGCTATGGAAACTCCTTTTGTTGATGGCAGGCGGTTAATTCGCCCATTTTTGCATACATCTCGTAATGACATTGAAGCATTTTGTAAGCAGTATTCGTTGCAGCATATAGAAGATGAATCAAACGCCGATATAGCCTTTGATCGCAACTTTTTACGTCACCAAATTTTACCATTATTAAATCAACGTTTTACCGGATTCGATCACTGCGTCGCACGCAGTGCGCAGTTGTTATCTGAACAGCAGCAGTTAATTGATGAGATCTCTGCATCGGACTATGCCGATGTGGCTGATGGGCATGAGCTAAGTATTAATGCCTTACTGAACCTCAGTGACATCCGTCAACGGAATGTGTTTCGCTATTGGCTTAATCAATATGATTTTTTGATGCCATCAAAAGCGCTCACCGAGCAAGTTTTTTCGCAGCTCTCGAGCACAAAAACAGATGCCAGCCTGACGATTAAGTTAAGTCATGGTTTATTGCGACGGTATAATCAGAAGTTATATTTAGTTCGTCCAGAAGCCGAATTAGCGGATCAGAGTCTTGCTACAAACCAGCATAACTTAGCTGATGGTCGCACGTTACACTGGCTACAAGGTCAGGGTATTCGCGCAGCTTTTCCTCACGAAGTGGTGAGCGTACAGTTTGCCAATATGAAAGCCTTGATTAAACCAAGCAATAAGCCAGGCCGTAATACAGTGAAACATTGGCTAAAAGATGTCAAAGTGCCCAGTTGGCAGCGCGACAGAGTGCCACTCATCTTTTACAATCACGAGCTAGTGCAAATTGTTGGTTATTTTATCAGTGAATTACATCAATCATCTGAGGGTGGTAAGTGGATCATTGATGATGCAAAGAGAAATTAGAACATGAAAAATTCTGCGCAAGTTGGACAGTCCATTATCGCTCAAGCTCACTTTGGCTGTTTATTAACAATGAGTTTGTTGGGTGTGATCCTATTGACTGAAGGTTTGACAACAGCCTTGCTGTTGTTAAGTGGTACCGCAGGTGCCTTGTGTGCTGCGTTTTTATTATTGTATTGGAAAGGAAAAGGGGGCGTTTTCTTTGTGCTCGCGTTAATTTGCCCTTTGTTATTAATAATATTTGCTCAATTACCCACTTTTTTAGCGCTTGCAGAATTGGTGATAGGTTATTTCTGCGCGCTTTCTGTGGTGCTGGTGATTGTTGGGCAATATCAAAAAAGAGCCTAACGAAGACTCTTTTTAAATGAAATAATGCTGAGGTTGACTTAAATTGCGAAGCTACAATCTCGGCCGTTATTTTTAGCTTTATATAACGCTTTATCGGCCCGTTCAAAAATCATTGCGTTATCGTCTTTGGTTTGTGCGAGTGTAAAACCAATACTCGTTGTTACTTTGTGCTGGCTAAGCAACAAGTCTTTATGCACAGCTCCTTGAATACGTTTTGCTAAGATGTTTGAAACAGATTTATTATCATCATCGACTAAAATTGCGAATTCATCCCCACCAAATCGGAAAATGGTGTCTGTTCCACGGACGCTGAATCCCAAAAGATCTGAAAAGCGGCGTAGTACTTGATCACCGACTTGATGACCGTGATCATCGTTGACGGTTTTAAAGTTATCTAAGTCGAGTAGCATCAACCCAAAGCTACGATGATGGCGACGAGTGCGCTCAAGCTTACGATTGAGACTGTCATCAAAATGACTTCGGTTGCCTAATCCTGTTAAGGCATCTTTTGTCGCTAGTTTTTTGACGCGATGGAATAACAAAGCATTGCGCAGTGGGTAAACCAGCACAGTATGCAGCTTTTGAAGTTGCTCTTTAATTAACGACGTAATAGGTTGCTTGGTGAAATAAATTAACTGGCCTAATCGTTCTTCATCAACCTCAAGATCAAAGGCGACTGTTTGCCCTTTACGTTTTGAGCCTGACATTTCGACCACACCTTCAGTGCAGTGAAATTGCAAGCTCAAGACTGGCAGAATTTTTGCTGCTTCTATTGAAAAAATATTAATAATTTTGTTTAGCTCTAATGTTTTTTGCAATTGCGATACTAAATTATGCGCTTGCTCTATGGTATTAGGGCGGTAAAGATCGGCCGAAAGGGGCAAAAAATCACCTCGGCTAGATGCTCGTTGTGCTAATACATGTACATTTTCCACAATTAAGTCCTTACAACATTATTTCTGACCTAAATTAAGCAAAATTGATACCAAATTTTGAAACTAGAATTAAAACAATTGCTTGCTATATTTAATGCGTACCTTTGTTTTTAAGTGTCAACTTTTTAACGTGACCCCAATGGGATCGGCATGTGTGCAGGGGTTAAGGTATTTCGAGTAAGTAATAACAACATATAAAAACAGCTCTGAATGAAAGCTGAATCGCGAGGAGAGTCAATTGCAGGGGATTTTTAGTGAGATATTTAGCTTACTTGCTATTGCTGTTGTCTTAGTTTGGCTTTTTAAGCGGCTAAATTTACCACCTATTTTAGCGTACTTGAGTGCCGGCGTATTAGCGGGTCCTCATGCGTTGGGCTGGATCAATGATTATCAAGAAATCCATTTAGTCGCTGAGTTTGGAATCGTCTTTTTACTATTTAGTTTAGGGTTAGAGTTTTCAATACCTAAGCTAATGGCGATGCGGCACATAGTTTTTGGGATCGGCACAGCTCAAGTGCTGATTACATCCGGTGTCATCATCGCGGTTGTCTTATTTTATAACGCTGATTTTCCGACAGCTTTTAGTATTGGTACCTTGCTAGCGTTGTCTTCTACCGCAATTGTGGTTAAGCAATTGAGCGAATCCGGAGAGCTTCATACGCGCCGAGGGCAGCTGGCGATAGGTATTTTGCTGTTTCAAGATATTGCTGTTGTGCCCTTACTGATTGCCATTCCCTTACTTGGTGGGGGGACAGAACAGAACTTACTGTTGGCGTTAGCTTTGGCATTAACGAAAGGGGCCTTTGTGTGTGCCTTGCTGTGGGCTGTAGGTAAGTGGTTACTACCTAGGTTATTTAATGAAGTTGCACAACTGCGAACTGATGAATTATTTGTATTAACGACTTTGCTGGTGACTTTATTTGCAGCGGGTTTGACGCATGTGTTTGGCTTATCCATGGCATTAGGGGCATTTCTGGCAGGAATTATGTTAGGCGAAAGCCAATATCGGCATCAGTTAGAAGCCGATATTCGGCCTTTTCGCGATATATTGATGGGCTTATTTTTTGTCACTGTGGGCATGCAGCTAGATATGGCATATGTGGTGTATAACGCTTATTGGATAATCTTAGCTGTTGTCGGTTTAATTTTAGGCAAAACTATTTTAATTAAACAAGTCGCCCATGCAATGGGTGAAACGACGAGAGATGCTTGGTCGGCTGGCTTAATGTTGTGTCAGATGGGCGAGTTTGGTTTTGTGTTGATTGCGCTGGCGTTACAGCATCAATTAATCGAATCGTCTTATGCATCGTTGTTAATTTCTATTGGGGTGTTATCAATGGCGCTTACACCTTATCTAATCGATCATAATCAGAGCCTTGCCAAAAAGTTGTCACGAGGGAGTTCATCTTCTGATACTTATCATGCAGCTCCGACTTTTTCATCAAGTTTGAGTAATCATGTGGTGATTTGTGGTTTTGGTCGTGTTGGACAAACAGTCGCGAGGTTTTTAAAAACAGAAGCAATTCCGTACATTGCCCTTGATATTGATCCTATCAGAGTCAGAGAAGCACAAGCTGCAGGTGAAAATGTGCAATTTGGCCATGTCCGCCAAAAAGATATTTTGAATGCTGCGCAAGTATCAAAAAGTCGCTTAGTGATTATCACGTTTGCCGATTATAACAAGGCCATGAGCATTGTCAGTGTGATCAGACAATTATCAGATGATGTGAAAATACTGGTCAGAATGCGAGACGATCAACACTTAACTGAACTAAAAGACGCAGGTGTGACTGAGGTGGTGCCCGAATCACTTGAAGCGAGTTTAATGCTGGTATCTCATGTTTTGTTTATGTCGGGCGTGCCGGTGATGCGTATTTTAAGACGAGTGCAGCAAGAGCGTAAAAACAGATATGGGATCTTGCATGGTTATTTCCCCGGTGAAAATACTGACTTGAGTGCACAAGCGATTGGTCGCTTAGAGTATATGCATGCAATTGCTATCACCGATGATGCATTTGCCGTGAATAAATCATTAGGTGAACTCAATATTGAAAAACGCCGCGTCGAAGTAATGGGACTAAGACGGGATGACAATGAAATTGAACACCCAACGGCCGATACCGTCCTCATTGCACAAGACATATTGATTATTCGAGGAAAACCAAGGCAAGTTGAACGTATTGAGCGTTATCTACTCGAAGGAGGCTAGAGTACTGCGTTGGTTATACTCATCTTCTTTTAAGGCAGCGACAAAAAATGCTTAATTTCGTCTTGCTTTGCTAAACCATCTTTATAGCCTATTTCTATTAAATGTCGGGTATAAGCTTTTTCGAATAACAAATAACTCACCAAACTGGATTCTGAGTGTTTTTTGACCCCTATCATTCTCAATAATGTTTTGATTGCAATTGGCAAATCTTGATAATGCTGGTTGGCAATGGCATTAAAATTTTCTGATGGGTTAATTACATAAGTTTCAACACGCTTAAGCTCTTGATGCTTTTCTCTGGAGGGGAGAAGCGAAACAGTGCGATTGACTCGCTCGAGACGTTCAATATCAGCGCGTAAAGTATCAGAAAAAATAGTATCAAGTAAGTGACCTGCAATCGTTGAAATACCTGGATACTGTGGTTGAAAGCCAAAATATTTAGTATCGCTGGGTTGATCGACACCAATGATAAAAATTTTATTTGCCCCAAGGTGGATAGGCGGGCTTAATGGTGCGTGTTGGTGGATTGACCCATCGCCAAAGTACCCTTTACGTATTTTTATACTGGGAAACACCATAGGAATGGCACTTGATGCCATTAAATGCTCAATATTTATAGTCGTATTCTCACCTCTGCGCTTAGCGCGTTGCCAAGGGAGAATGTTATTGGCCTGAAAAAATGCCACCGAATCGCCACTTGAGTAACTTGACGCTGTAATTGATAAGGCTTTGAGGTGCCCTAAACTAATGTTGCGGTCTATCCTTTGTAAATCAAGTACATGCTTTAACAGACCTCTCAGAGGTTCGTTATCAAACAAACTGGCAGGCGGATGGTTAATATAATCAGATTGAAAACTTGATAACATATTACCAATAATATGACCAAAAACAGTGATGAAGTCGGTACGATAAACCTGATTTGTACTGAAATTACGCCAGACCCATTCTAATTTTTTGACACCCAGATGAAAGCAAGATGCGTAACAAGATAAGGCTGTCGCATTAATTGCCCCTGCCGAAGTACCATTTATAATCTTAAAAGGAGAGGGAGAGTTGCGAGGCAGGGTGCTGGCTATAGCTTTTAAAACACCAACTTGATAAGCTGCGCGAGCACCCCCACCCGTTAACAGTAGGGCAGTATGTTGGCTTGCTGTGTGTGAGTGATTTTTATACATAGTTATTGTTGACTATCTCTTTTATTGTTTTTAATTTAGAAGATGTTGAATTAAAAAGAAATTACTTTTCTTGTGAGTACATGATGTCAGAAACTAACCAGACTACAACAACAAAACGTACCTTCTATAGTTTAGCTTTAGTTGCCGTTTTAGCAGTGCTGATTTTTGCAAGTGTTAACCTTTATTTAAGCATGCAGCAACAGGCGGCACAATTAACTCATAGTGTAGCCCCGAATGAGGCAATCATTGAGCCACCAGTCCCTGAAAAACAGATCGTAGAAAATAAAGACGAATCGAATTCTTTACCTGAATACACAAAAATGGAAGCTCCGCAGGCCGCTGAACCTAACGTTTCGATCGACGTTCCTGCGATAATCATTCCGCCACTAGATGAAAGTGACATTAAGATCAAACAAGTGCTCACCGAATTTTATACTCCGCAATTACTGAACTTGATTGTCAATGATGACATTGTTCGTCGTGTGGTGGTCTTTGTCGATAACCTTGCACAAGGCAAGTTAGCACAAAAACATACACCATTTATTAAACCTTTAGAGCCCTTTACTGCGATTGAAGAGGATATCCTCACAATTTCGCCGCAAAGTTATCAACGCTACGACCCTTATGTGGATTTATTTGTACAGATCCCACCAAAGCAAGCTGTAGCACTTTATCAACAATATAGCGTGTTGTTTGATGAGGCATATCAAGAAATAGGTTATCCAGATAAATCATTCACAGGGACGATGCGAGAAGCGATTGATTTGATATTGGCAACACCGGTTGTCACAGGTAATGTACCCTTAATTGCCCAATCGGTGACTTACAAGTTTGCTTATTCAGAATGGGAACAACTTCCCGCCGCGCAAAAACAGCTGTTGCGGATGGGGCCAAGAAATCTGAAAAAACTCAAAGCAGCACTTAAACTCATTAAGCAAGAATTGCCTCCAGAGCAACAAGTTGAGCGATAACTGTGCAGTTGAACGTGAATTGTCAATTTATCCTTGTACTGGGCAGATAAAATAGCGATAATCTGCCCCGCGTCTAACAAGACCCACTATGGTGGTCTTATTGGTCCTCTCGCAACAATAGCAGGTGAATTTGGTCAGGCCCGGAAGGGAGCAGCCACAGCGTGTGATTTGTGTGCCGGGATGTGGCTGGTAAGGCTGCCACCCAAATCCTACTTTATTTTTTCTAAATACGTTTAAAGCTAGCCCGCCATATAAATCAGCAAAACATATAGAAATTAAATCTAAAAATAAAATAACCCCTATAAAATTGCTTTCTGTGATTTCTGGCAGTATGCGTTACCAATGTTTGATATGTCTCTGACAGAAATCATCGGCATCACAGTAGGTTTCAACTAAGTTATTCACGCTCATTACTTTTGATTTAATCACTCTTGTTCGAATGTTCGAATGTTCGAATGTTCGAATGTTCGGATCTGGGAACGAGCTTTTAGTTCCTTCGTTTTTAAAATTTCTTATCCGAAGTTAAGGTAAGTAAGTTAATTATTCGGTGTATCAAACAAATCACTTAGCTTGAAATATTCAACTTTAGGGCCTGATTGTGAGGTTATGAATAGCATTTTTTTCGCGACTTGATGACCCGCTATTGGTCGATATTTTCTCAATCCTGGCAACTTACAGACAAAAGGTAAAAAATAACTGCCTAGCGATTCAGCAAAACGCGAGTCATTCGCGCGTTTACCGAGTAATAAAGATGGTTGCAAAATACTGATCCGCTGAAAAGGTAAATTCAGAACCTGTTGCTCAAGCTCGCCCTTCATTTTTAAGTAAGCGCTACGGCTAGTTACATTGGCGCCGCTTGAAGAAACAAGCACATAATGCGTTAGGCCATGATTGGCGGCTAACTTAGCCGCATTGAACTGATACTCTAAGTCCACTTTTCGTTGTGCGGCGATAGTACCGGCAATTTTTTTCGTGGTGCCTAAACACGAAAAAAGTACATCACCATGAAATAACTCTGTGTAATTGTTGAGTTGATCAAAGTCAACGACATGATTGGTCACTTTATCAGATGAGTTAGCAACGGGCCGACGAGTGAGCGTGACTATTTTTTTGTAGTTGTCATGGCTAATTAATTGCTCGACTAAAGCAGAGCCCACTAAACCACTTGCACCAAGTACAATCGCTATTTTATCAGTCATAACTGAAACCTTTTTTAAATGGATGCTGCTGAGCGTTTGTTATCGAGTGATTGTTGACGAGATAAAGTTCTAAAACAACCTTTATCATGGTTTGGATCATATAAGCGTGGTTAGCTTTCAGTAATTGTACATTCTAAGTCATAGGGTTAACACTTCAGCGAGTAAGTTGAAGGAAAGGAAATGGCTAAATAGAAAGTTAGCTTCTTCTTGTTTCTAATTTCTATTTACGGCAAGCTTAAGTACTGATTGTATTAAAATTGATAGAGGGTGTTGTGCGAATAAAACAGCGCTGTGCACTGTTGTTTGGGCTCGTTTTGAGCCTAATGATGCAAGGGTGTGCATACAAATGGGTGGCTAAGTATGATGCTGCCTTGGTGGTTGAAACATTAGTTGTTGCCAAACAAGTGGATCGTTTTTATGGTCATCTTATCGAGAGTCCGCACTCTCACCGTCCGTATGAGAATTATAAAACGGAATATATTGATATAGAAGTGAATTTACGAAGCTTAATGCTACAGCATAAAACTCGCTCTCTTAATGATGAGTCAATAGCAATCGCACAAATTACCCTTGATAAATGGCTTAAATATAAGCAGGCTCACCAAGAAAAAGATAGCTATAAAACAGTATTAGCAAACAATCATCGTGCACGCATGACACGCTTATTTACTGCGATGGTTGTAGCCGAAGAAGCCAAAAATATGTATCAAGATCAATCTAGTGATGAATAAGTAAAAGGAATAAATAATGAGTTTTGATAGCTATCAAGTTATGAATGATATGCTTGTTGCGATGCAAACATCGCTTGCTGATGATTGGCAAGAAGCATCAGGATATGCGCAGCAGTTGTTAATCCAGCACAAAGAGATGATGTTTGAATTAGCAAAGCTCAGATTAGAAGGAGAACTCACAGAGCAAGAGTTACAAAATGAACTGATCGATGAACAAGAAACGATCGCGGCTGAATTATTGGCATTACAGGTGATAGGGAAAGCATCTGCCCAGCGAGCAGCTCAGGCTGCAATGAATGTGTTGATCCGCGCCGTACGCACGGCAATGATTTAAAATGGCTAAATAGCTTATTTGCGGAAATTTAAATTGGTATAAATAGTTAAGCTGAGAGATAATAGGGGATTATTCGCAATAGATGTACGCTCATGACAATTTTTCCAAAACTCGGCCTTAACGATACACTTCAAGCTAATGTGGCTGCATTAGGTTATAAAACACCCACTTATATTCAAGAACAGTCGATTGGTGCCGTGCTCTCAGGTGCGGATACTTACGCTATTGCGCCAACAGGCACAGGAAAAACTGCTGCATATTTGTTGCCTACTTTGCAAGAACTTAGCCGTACAGATAACAGTGCCGAGCAAGTTCGGCCTATTCGTGCGTTATTTTTAGTGCCTACTCGAGAGCTCGCTCAGCAAGTTGAAGAATCTATCAACCAGTATGGTAAAGGACTAGGTCTGCGCACTATCAGTGTATTTGGTGGTGTGCGTATTCCGTCGCAAGTAAATCGTTTTAAACGCGGCGCTGATATTGTGGTTGCCACACCAAAGCGCTTAGTTGACTTAATTAAACTAAAAGCATTTTCGTTAGATCAAATCCAACATTTTGTGATGGATGAAGCTGATCGTTTAGTGAGCATGGGGATTGTCAATGAGTTACGTGCCATTATGGCGGCTTTGCCAGCTAAGCGTCAGGTGATTCTCTTTTCGGCAACAGACTCTAAAGCATTACAAAAATTCAGCGATGCGAACCAAAATCATGTCAAAGTGATCAAGACAGATGATGTACAGCCTGCACTTGATAAAATTATCCACACTATGTACCGCTGTTTTCGTGATCATAAACCTGAAAATTTGCTTACGCTTATCAAAATGGTCAACTTCGATCGTGCATTAATCTTTGCGCGCACTAAAAAAGATGTTGAGTTTTTAACCACATTACTTAATGAAAAAGGGCACAAAAGTGTCGGGATCCACAATGAAGTCCCGCAAAAGCAGCGCCAAGAGATCTTAAAGCAATTTAAAGATCATGAAGTCACTTTTTTAGTTGCAACCGATATTGTCTCGCGTGGGGTTGATATTGCGCAGTTGTATTATGTCATCAATTACGATTTACCAGTCAATGCAAATGATTATATTCACCGCGCGGGACGAACTGCTCGTACGGCAACCAGTTTGTCGACTAATAAGACGTCAGACGAAGACAAAAAAGTAAAGCAGTCGATTTCACAGCAAATTACCGCAGAACGGTTTGGTTTCAAAAAACCAGAGCAGGTCAAAACTAAAGATATTCATGGCCATATTTTCTCATTGGTAAGTGCTGAGCAAGAACCGATTATTGAACGTATTAGTCAAGCTATTGGTAAAGAAATGAAAGTTGAATGGCACTCTTGGTAATCTGCGCGAAATCGCATTCGTTATAGCGAATACCTAAGTGTTAAAAAGCCTTGAATGACGCCATTCAAGGCTTTTTGTTTTTAACGGGACAAGCCCTCACTAGAAGTTAAAAGTTAAAAGCAGAGATGATATTGAACGTTACTTTTAAATAACACGATACCGAGCAATCTTCGCTGATGGTGTGAGTAAAGGCAGTCAAATCATCCCCAGAGCATGTTGCCGTTAAGATGAAGATGAGTACAAGAGCAACACTCAGGTTTAAAAGGGAGTTAACTGATTGAATAGTTGCTGTCAGGGGCAATTTACATAACAATAAAGGCAAGTAAGTGCGTTATTGAGGAAACCCTGTGTCAGACCATCCATTATTACCCGACAACAATGCAGCAGAGCTTATTTCACATTTACAGCAAAAGCTGAAAAGCCACCAAGCAAAACAAGCTGCCCTTGAGGAAGAAGTGTCAGCGTTTCAATTAGTCAGCAATATTCCACTTGAACAAGAATCAGCGTTGACTGAGCAGGATAAACAGGCGGTTGTTGATATGTTAAAAGCCATCGAATATGGTGAAATTGATGGGGTGACACGATTAAAGTAAATGGGCATTTTTTCGCGTTGTGCTCAACAGCGGGTTGAGCCTGATTTAGTGTGGATTATCTGTATGAACATAACGTAGCTGATAACGGTGTAAATCTTGTTTTATTTGCGGTGCCAGTAGATACAAACCGATAATATTGGCGATGGCCATCGAGAAAAACATTGAATCAGAGATGGCGATCACAGACTCTAAGCTGACAGAGGCACCGACGGCGGTAAACAAACAAAATATGAGTTTATAACTGATATCTTTGAACTTACTGTGACCCACTATAAACCCCCAAGCAATGGAGCCATAATACGCCCAAGAAATCATGGTCGAAATGGCAAACAACAGCACCGCAAGACTGAGTAAATACGGAAACCAACTAATAACACTGGCAAAAGCCCGAGAAGTCAGTGCAACGCCATCAATCCCATCAACGGACGTGTAAGCACCCGTAATGACAATCACCAAAGCAGTAATAGTACAAATAACAACGGTATCTATAAAGGGCTCGAGTAACGCAACGTATCCTTCTCTGATTGGTTCTTTTGTAGCGGCAGTAGCATGGGCAATCGACGCAGCACCCACACCCGCTTCGCTAGAAAACGTCGCGCGCTTAAAACCTTGGATAATGACACCAATAATACCACCTGCCACGCCTTCAGCCACAAACGCCCCCTGAAAGATAAGTGAAATAGCATGCGGTATTTTTTCAATGTGCCAAATTAATATAAACAGCGCAGCGCAAAGGTACAAACCGGCCATAAGAGGCACTACTTTTTCGGTGACTTTGGCGATACTTTTAATACCACCAATAATAACAAACCCAATAATACAAGCGAGGATTGACCCAAATAACCATCCTTTGTCGCTAAAAAAGTGTGGTTCAGTCCCAATAGCAACAGAAAATTGCATAAATGCTTGATTAGATTGCAACATGTTACTGCCACACAGGGAGGCTATGACGCAACATACAGCAAAAAAATAGGCTAATACTTTACCTGTTTTGCGAAAACCTAACTGTGCTAAACCATCTCGAAGATAAAACATTGGACCACCATAAACCTGGCCTGTGGAATCAATTGTCCGGTATTTGACCCCTAAACTACATTCCAGGAATTTTGTCGACATGCCCAATAACCCAGCGATAATCATCCAAAATGTTGCCCCAGGTCCGCCAATAGAAACGGCAATTGCGACACCTGCAATGTTGCCAAGACCTACTGTCCCCGATAAAGCTGTGGTTAATGCCTGAAAGTGGCTCACTTCGCCAGGATCATTAGGATCAGAAAAGTCCCCTCGAATGACCTTAATTGCATGAGCCACTCCTTTGAAGTTTAAAAAGCCAAAATACAGAGTAAATATAGTAGCAGCGGCAATGAGCCAAAGAACGATTAATGGAACAGGGGTGTCTGCAATTGGAACTGAATAGAAAATGATGCGAGTAAATAAATCTGCAATAGGTGAAAGCGCTTGATTGATCGTATTGTCGATGGATACTGTTTGGGATTGAAAATGGCTAAAGCTAAGTAGAAACAGGAATAATTTAGACATATGGTCACCAATCTTTTTATTATTGTGCAGTGCGTGTTTTGCAAATTAGTTGAATGGATATTAACAGTTGTTAGATAAATATGCAGTTTATTCATTGTGCCAATGGCAGAATCTTTATGCAGCTCGTTTATGGCAATAAATCTCGCACACTATGACTCGAATAAATTCAGTTTGTCGAGGATGTTTCTTTGTAGTTTTTGATTATCAAAAGAGTTTGGTTTGTAGGGTAAATCAAAATAGAGTTTAAGCATGATCATTATCAAGGTAGTGATTTAGTAGTACAGAAAAGTAACACTACCGGAGACATAAAATCGCTACTCAAAAATAAGCAAAAACATAAGTCTTTGTTTTTTTAAAATTAATTTTACTTTATTGTATTGAAGTTGCAAAAAATTCAAGCACCTCTCTGATATAAACTGAGTCACTCTCTCAGCACTATATTTATTTAGGGAGTGCATTTTATATGTAACAAAAATAGTTGGTTGTAAAATGTACGTTCTACTTTAAATCACTCAATATCGTCGCGATTCAAAAATAATTAATAATTAAGAAAGACTGGGTTGTATTTATTTCATACAAAACGATGTATAATTAATACGTTTGTATTAAATATGTACCCCTCTCACTGATAATATAGCGATAAATTGGAGTTCGGCATGAAATTAAAAAGATTAACTTGTGGTGTTTTATTGGCTCTGGGAAGCCAAGTCGAAGCGAGTGAAGTCTGTAACAGTGAAGTTTATGGCGTCAATCTTAATGCAGGTTCAAGTGTTGTTAAATTAAGCCCATCAACAGGGCAATTTGACTTACATTCAAATGTGTTACAACACTCTGATGCCCTTGCTTATCAAGCTTCAACTGATCGTCTTTATTATGTGACCAAGCCTGTTGATGGCAAACCGCGCCTTGTTTATGTCGACATGGTTTCAAAACAACATGTTGAAGTAGCGCCAACCACAGGCACCTATCGTTTAGCATTTTCTCCTGATGACCAAGTTTTATGGGCTTCTTCTGGTGATTCAGTGTTTAATATTAATGTAAACGATGGCTCAATCAGTAATAAAACAACCTTAACAGGCTTTGCAACTGCAGCTGATAAGCTGTGGGGAGACATTGTTTTTATCAATGACACCTTGCACATTGTTACCAATAAAAAGTTATTTGCGGTTGATTTAACGACAGGTACTGTGCGTGAAGTCGGTATGCATAACCTTAAAGTCACGGGCTCTACTGTTGATAGTAACGGTCAGTTACTGGTATCAAGTAATGCAGGAAACAATAAAACAGACTTATATACGCTTGATTTATTAAATGCGAATCCCTCTTTGCTCAGTACCGTTAATTACCGTGTTAATGACTTGGCGACTCGTACTATTAGCCAACCCGATTGTGTCGACTTGCAAAATAATGTTTCGTCAATCGAAGCTATCAAAAATAATTCTCCGGAAGGGGATGTCTTGCATGCGCGAGTGCACTTTGAGCAATCGCTAACCAGCAACACTGTCACTTATTTAAATATTGAAAGTGCATCGGCGCAAAAAAATATCGATTTTGACCGTTTTGTCGAGTTATCGTTTGATAACGGTCAATCATGGAGTAGCGTAAAAAATATTTCGTCAATTTCTAGCACAGACTTGAGTAAAGGGTCGACGCATTTTGACATTCGCATTCACTCATTCAAAGATAGTGCCATTGAAGGTAATGAGAACTTTATTCTTGAAGCATGGGCTGAAGGCCAGCAAGACAAAAAATCAAGAGTACTGACAATCGTAGACGCTAACAGCCAACGCCCTGAAATTAGCCTTGTTGAACTCAACACTGAAAGCATTCCTGAAGGTGTGTACATGGTTGCCGATGTCACCTTATCTGAGGTTGTTGAGGCTGAATTTGACCATTACATCAAACTAGAGACCAATAATGAAAATCCAGCACTCAGCGCGCTGTTTAATGATTTTGGTTCTGAAATTGAAATCAGTTTTAACCGAGGGATTTCATGGCGAGCTATCGGCTCTGTAGGTGAGCAAATTAGAGCGCGTATTTATGAAGGTGTCTCAGAATATAAATTAAGAGTGAAAGTTGCTGATGACTCAACTGATGAGAGTGCTGAAACAGCCTCAATTTCAATATCAGAATCAAGCGATGGGCTTTTTGCAATCGAGCGTGCTTTTACAATTAATGATGCAATCAGAAGTTGCTTACCCAAAGTGATGTACACCATTGCCCTTCCTAATCCTTTTAGTGAAGATGGTTATATGGATTTTGAGGTTGGCTATCGCTCAGAAGCAAAGTGTGATGGGCAATACAAATTTGAGCTAGTTGAAACCAGTATTTCTTATGTTGATAAAGCCAAAAAAGGCATCGACTTTAGTAACTTAGTCGATATTAAAGATATCAATGCCGATGAGTTTGAATTGTTCTCTGTTGATGCTAGCGGTGTTGTAACGATTGATGTCCCTAAAGGTTCTGCTGGCTTTGTTGTGCGTGTATTTGGTAAGCCTGATGATTTAACTGAAGGACCAGAAGAATTCTCTCTTTACACCTGGGCCTCTCCTGATAAGTCAGATTTATTTATTAAGGATATTACTATTTTAGATGGAGATAATATCACTCCATCTCCATTACCGAGTGTTTCTCGCCTTTCTATTAATCCAAATCCTGCGGCTGAAGGGCAAGTCGCTCGTATTACTATTTCGCTAGAAAAAGAAACAAGCATTGCAGACAGTATTGTTAATGTAAAATTTGATGATATTGATGCCATAAATGGTGTCGATTATAATAATATTGCATTAGTAAGCTTTGATAATGGTGCGAATTGGCAAAGTGTTGATTTGAAATCACAAACCGCGTTGCTATTACCGCAAGGCACTCAAACGGTACTACTCGATGTAACTACTAATCTCGATACTGACTCAGAGCAAACAGAATACACCTTATTTTCTGCATGGGGTCAAGACGATCAAAGTGATTACTCAAGCCAACAATTAAGCATCACTGATAAAACGACAGCGACATTATCACTTGATAGTATCAGCGGTAATGTTGTAGAAGGTGAGCAGGTAGAGCTTCGGATCAGCTTAAATCAAGCTCTGAGTAAAGATGCTGATGTGCGGGTAGACATACTTGATGGTACCGCTATCAACATCGACGACTTTATGGCGATTGAACATACCTTTACCTTCACTGCCGGCCAAACTGACTATCGTTTTTTCATTCCTACTTTTGATGATTCAGATTTAGAAGACGTTGAATTTTTTGATGTAAAAGTGACTGGGACTCGACATGTTTCTGGTTCACAAACTTTACGTGTATTTATTAACGATAACGAGCAAGCACCTGCCATGCAGCAAGTTCGTGCAGTTGAAGCTTCAGTAAAAGAAGGCGATGCTGCAAGCTTTGCGGTTTCTTTAACTCACGCGATTAATTCTCCAACATTAGTGAACCTAAGTCTTGAAGGGGATACCGCACAATTATCAAATGACTTTTTAGCTAATGTTGAAATCAGCGTTGATGGTGGTGTGACTTGGATTACTAGCACTTTACCAAATGTTGTTGAAGTACCCGCTCAGGTATCAGAGTTTTTAGTTAAAGTTGCTACAGTGCGTGATACTGAACGAGAGTCAGCGGAAGAATTTAAGTTACAAGCTTGGACGACTCCAACCGCTTCTGATATTACACAAGCCATCGGTACTATTACTGATAATGGTGCTCCAAATGCATCTCAGGATGTAGCTGAAGTCAATGAAGACAGCTTAGCGAATAACATTGATGTACTGAGCAATGATACCGATCCAGAAAATGACCCATTAACAGTCGCCAGTGCAAACTCTGCAGAGGGCGCTGTGCAGATCAATTCAAATGGCACGTTGAATTTCCAGCCAAACTCAAACTTTAATGGGATTGCGACTATTACTTATAGCGTTGTTGATGAGTTCGGTGGTGAAGATACAAGCTATGTATCTGTCAATGTGATACCAGTAAATGATGCTCCTACGGCACGTCCTGATGTCGCAAAAGTGGCGGAAGACAGCCCAGGAATAGTGATTGTCGTGTTGGCCAATGATGAAGATATTGATAACGATCCGCTCTCAGTGACTCAAGCTTCTGCAAATAATGGCACGGTGAAAATTGAGGCAGATGGCACGCTATTTTACACGCCAAAGAGTAACTTCAGCGGCGAAGATACGATTACTTATACGGTATCAGATGGCAAAGGTGCAACCGCTTCTACAACCGTTAAGGTAACCGTAGATGACCAAAATGACGCGCCAACGGCAACACCATTTACCGCAATTGTTGATGAAGATAGTGACAACAATGTCATCAATGTATCAGCTTATTTAGATGATTCAGATAATGATACGTTAACCTTATCGAGTCCAGCAGCAAATAATGGCACTGTCACGATTATTAATAATGAACAGTTAAGCTACACACCAAAGCCAGGTTTTGTTGGACAAGATACAATTACTTATACTGTAAGTGATGGGCAAGGCGGCACTGCACAAGGTGTGATTACCATGACAGTTAAAAATGTCAATGATGCACCAACGGCACAACCCAAAGCAGTCGAGGTATTAGAAAACAGTCAAGGTAATGCCATCTCATTATCTGATGTATTAGCTGATGCTGATAACGATGCGTTAACTGTATCAAATCCGAATGCACAGCATGGTTCAGTAACTTGGCAAAATGACCAATTAGTTTATACGCCACAAGCAAGCTATTCAGGTGCAGATAAAATCAGCTATACAGTTTCTGATGGAAAAGGTGGCAGTGTACAAGGATATGTAGATGTTACAGTTAAACCTATCAATGCAACCGTTTCACTGATTGCTCTAACTGGAAATAGTATTGATGAAGGAGCCGAGGCAACCTACAAAATAGTGTTGAACCAAGCAATTTCAAATGATGCGTCAATTGAAGTTAAGGTAAATAATGGCTCAGCACGAAGAGGCAGTGATTATAGCTTTACTAATACAACAATGACTGTTCCGGCTGGACAAACATTTATTCAGTTTAATGTTCCAACTATCAACGATTCAACGCATGAAGAATCAGAAACTTACACAGTGAGCATTTCAGCTAAAACGAATGCGGTTGGTAATGCACAATTACAAACAGTGATTTTAGATAATGATTGTGTGCCAGCTGAATACACGCGTATTAACTATCGTTATATTAGAGAAGACGCTGGTTGGAATAATGACTGGGGTATCAAAGTTGATGGTAGTTACAAAAAGTTACTCGATGAAGGTGGTGCGGCAGGTTCGTTTGATGTGCCACTAGATAAAACCATTACCTATGTACTGGCACGTAATGGTAATGCTAACAATTTAACAACTGACTTCCGCTGGAGTGGTACAGAGCAGCAATGGGAAGATACCGCAGGTGGAGACGGTGATTACAATGATTTTATCGTTGACGTCACCACCACGAAAGTATCTTATGGTTGTAAATAACACATTGTTTGTTTTGTAACCTATTTTAAAAAGCCAGTGATTGTCACTGGCTTTTTTGTTTTAGGACGAGACATATCTATACAGCAATGGGTGGACATTAAAGATTAGAACTATGAAATTACAGTTTGAAACTACGACATTAAAATTCGAGATTTTTTGCGTAGTTTACCTTTGGGTCTAACAAGGTTTTGCCCCAAAACGAGTTTAGGCGACGGTCGCAAATGAGCGATAAGCGATCATTGAGATTGGATAAATTTTAAAAATAACCAATATAGCTTATAAATACAGAAATCCAGACGAATGAACTTATCAATAGCGCAATTAATACTGCTGCGGAGCCTAAATCTTTAGCGAGACCTGACAATGGATGAATCTCTAAGCCAACTCTGTCTATTGTTGCTTCTATTGCTGTATTAACAACCTCTGCGAATATCACAAATAAAACAGAGATTAGTAGCATGGCCTTTTCGTAAATACCTATCTGCCAAATCGAAATAATAATTAGCGATAAAGCGAGTAAAAAAAGCTCTTGTTTAAAAGCAGCTTCATTTTTAGCAAGCCAATTAAATGCACGCTGTGAATTTTTAAAAGCTAAAACTACTCGATTAATACCTGACGGCTTATTTGCACTATCAAATTGCATTGGAAACTCTCTTTATAGACTTAGGGCCTTACAGGCGTTAAAAATATCGTATTCAGGTTGGTATTGACTGCTGCTTACTTGAGTTAAGCCAAGTAAAGTGTCAAAAATATTGTCGTGTGAAAATACTTTTGAGCGTTGTAACTCAATACAATCATTAAATTTAGAGTTAGCGAGTTTATTACTCCAAAAAATCATTGGAATATGGGTTTGCTCGATTGGTGCTAATGCATAAGGAAACCCATGAAGGTATAAGCCTTTTTCACCAAGTGACTCACCGTGATCTGACACATACAAGAGTGATTTTTCCATTTCGTTACTTGCTTGTAATACTCTTATCAACTGGCTTAACACCTTGTCTGTGTATGCGATAGTATTATCATATGTGTTTGTTAGTTCAGTTGTACTACAGTTCTGAATATCGCTTCGAGAGCAATCAGGTTTAAACAAACTTTCGTGTTCAGGGTAACGACGATAATAAGTTGGTCCATGTGAACCTATCATATGTAGAACAACCAATTTATGTTTAGCGTTACTAGTCGCTATCTTGTCTGCTAGTTTCGTAACTAATATTTCATCAAAACAGTAATGACCATCACATAACGGATGTTCTTTATTCGGCTCAATGTTGTCTGACTTGATGCGAGCACACACTCCTTTACAGCTGCTGTTATTATCAATCCATGTTACTTCAACACCACTACGTTGAATAATGTCTAGAGCATTTTCTTGACTACTAGCAAGCCGAGAATCATATTCTTTGCGCTTCAGTCGTGAAAACATACAGGGGACTGAAATAGCCGTCGCCGTTCCACACGATGAAACATCACTAAAATACTTTACGCCTAACTTGGGAGTATAAGCATTCGTTGCTCTACTATAGCCTTGTAGTGAAAAGTTAGCCGCCCGAGCTGTTTCCCCGACAACCATTACAGTTAGCGAAGTGCTCGTTTTATTTTTTAAAGTGGGCAAATTATCGAGTACCTTGAAAGGTAATGGTGGATAAAAGTAATTATCCCTCAAGTATTTATAACCCGCTGTATAGAATGAAAACGGGGTGATATAACTTGTTAGCTGTCGGTTGTTGCGGCCAACAGAAGCGTACTCTTTGTAAAAGGGTACAGCGATTAAGGCACAACAGAGCAAAGCTGATAGATTTAGCTTCGTAAAACTTTTTAAACGTACTCTAAAACTCCCAATAATTGTGAACTTGGAAAATAAGTAAGTAGGTACAACCCCCAATAAAAAAATAAATAACACAAGCTGAAAGTTTAAGTATGAAAATGCTTCACCTGAATTTGTTTCAACAATATTTTGTAACATGCTCTTGTCAAAAATAACGCCATAATTAAGTGTTGAATAAAACAACAATGAGCAAACTAAAACATTAAATAGAAGTATAGCTTTAACAAAAGTAATTAAGGACAACCAACTTAAAACTAAAACAGTCAATGAGAAAAGCAATATAGGGATCGACGCGATAAAAAGCCAATTTATATGCCCTGACTGTGTTGTAGCCATAAAAGTATTGTATAAAAACAAGCCATTAAATGCGATAACGATATACATTGAAACTAAGCAAACAAATTGGCTGTAACTTACTTGCCAAGACGAAATACAAAATCTTTTAAAAGCAATTTTCATAGTTACTCCTTATCACTACTTTTTTCAGCTAATCGATAAAGCTGCTCGGTGTAAGCTAAGTTGCTAAATAACACATGAGCGAGTGCTTTTTCAGCCAACGTTTGATCAACGTTTAGCTGTTCATTTTTTTCTTGTATTTTGGTTTGTTTGTTATAGCGCCAATAGCTGGTTTGTTGATTTGGCATTAGGATGACAGCGCGATCATTTTCTAGGTATGCAAAATTGTCGTAGTACTGCATCATTGCGCGTTCAACTGGATAACTTTTAGTCAGATCAAAGCCCAGCATAGGGGTTGCTTGGTCAATTCCTAAAAGTGACAACAAAGTAACAGGTAGATCAATTTGACTAACGAGTCTTGGATCACGTTTGCTTTTCATATCGCTGTTTAAAATAACAGCCGGTATATGAAAAGACTTCAAAGGGACAGGTTCAGAGCCAAAAACACGCACATCATGGTCTGCCACAACCAAAAATACGGTGTTTTCCCAGTAAGACTGTGTTTTTGCTTTATTTATAAATTTCCCTAGTGCGTAATCGGCATACTTAATTGCAAGGTCGCGTTTATAGTTTTCAGGATCATGCCCTGTAGGTAGCGATACTTTGCCTTGTGGTATATCAAACGGATCGTGGTTACTAGAAGTAAATACAAGACTAAAAAATGGCTCTGTCGAATTACTTAATTTAGTCAGTTCTTTATCTGCTTGATTAAATAAGTCCTCATCACTGACCCCCCAAGAGGAGATAAACTGGGGATTGTCAATATGGTTAATATCAACAATATCGTTAAACCCGTTTCCTAGGAAAAAGCTTTTCATATTGTCAAAATGGCTTTCACCGCCGTAGATAAACTGTGTTTTGTAACCTTCTTGGCTCAATACATCCGCTAGTGAAAAAAAGTTATGTTGTGATTTAGATAGTTTAACTACTGAGCGAGATGGTGATGGTGTAAAACCTGTGGTAATTGCTTCAATACCTCTTACAGAGCGCGTGCCCGTAGCATAAAGGTTGTCAAACCCCCACCCTTGTTGATATAGCTTATCAAGTTCAGGCGTAATATCTAACCCACCAAGTTCTCCAACAAATCGGGCTCCTAAACTTTCCTCAAGTATTATAACTAAGTTTTTTTTAACACCAGACACAAAAGGCTTGTTGTGCGCCAAGGTTGGAATATTTCCAGCGACAAACTGTTTTCGATAAGAAGCCTTTTTGACCGTATCTATAATTTGTTGACGAGGCATTGTGCCATACAAATTACTGGCACTTTTTTCGTTACCCATGTTTTTCAGCGCAAACGCAACACTGTAAGTGGAGTTAAGAACAAGTGAGTTTACTAGTGAATCTTGAGAAAAATAGACTAATGCAGGGTTAAGCGGTCGGTGATTTAATGTACCTCTAGCAGCAAATAAGCAGATTATTAAAGCAGCCATTAGAATGGATAAATTGGATGCTTTTTTCAGTGACTGTGGTTGTGTGAATGCTCTACATAAAAGGCGATAGCTATAAACGCTTGTTAACGAGGCCAAAAGCAATGTACTTAGCATTGCAAAAAGATGGCCATGCACTAACATTGAGAAGACTTCTTGTGGGTAATCAAGGTATTCAATATATAATCGGTTAGGCCTTACATCATATTGATTGATGAATGCAGGTGTTGATGCTTCAACAATAACAACTACAGTTACAACGCTGCTACCGTAAAGTGTAAAAATACGCTGGAACAGCTCTGTTTTAGGGCGTGCAAGTACATGCAGTATCAGTATAAAAACCCCAATAGTTGCTAAGTATCCAATGCTACTTAAGTCTATTCTGATTGCTCCTGATATGACCGGCCAGATATCACCATCATTTAATCTTGAATTTTGCCAAAACAATAAAGCAATGCGGGAAGTTATAAAGATTGATATCAATATAAGAATAAAACGAAACAAGGGTTTTAAAACGGAAGTATTTGCTGTCATAGTTGTGCTCGACCTTAATAATTGCAGCAATACTAAAAACCGAAACTTAAGAAATCCTGAGTCTAAACTTAATATTGGCTAAACTATGGAAACTTAAGCAAGTCTTAAGTAAAACTTAAGCTATATGGCGTAACCTAATGATGAAGATGCATTTCAGGTGAATGAGTAACACATGAAGTTATTAATAATTGAAGATTCAGCGTCACTAAGGCGTAGTTTACGAATTGGCTTAGCAAATCTAGGCTTTGCGGTTGATGACACCGGTGATGGTGCACAAGGGCTGAGTATGGCGATGGCAGGTGAGTATGAGCTTATAATACTTGATATTATGTTACCAAGTATTGATGGTATTACTTTATTGCAAACCATAAGAACCAAACAGCTTGATTCTAAAGTCTTAATTTTGTCAGCTAAGCAAGAACCTGAAGACCGTGTTTTAGGGCTTTTAACAGGAGCGGATGATTACCTTACTAAACCCTTTTCATTTGATGAGCTCCACGCTCGACTACTAAATTTAATGCGCCGTGGTGGATTGAAGATGATGAGTGATATCATAACTATTGATAATTTAGCACTGAATTTACAGTTAAAACTGCTAAAAGTGGCTGACAATGTTATTGACTTAACACCCAACGAGTACAAAATTGTCGAATGTTTATTTAGCAATCAAAACAAAGTGTTTAGTGCTGAGAAGCTAAGTACCTACCTTGCAGGGCAATATGATTTGATATCAAAGAACTCGATTGAAGCTCATTTATCATCTGCTCGCAAAAAAGTAAGAGTTGCAGGAGGGGAGCTGCCAATTCAGACCAAACGTGGTTTTGGTTATATTGTACAAGGACAATAATGAAATCTATTCGCAGTAAATTAGTTGTTACACTCTCGGTAACTATAACAGGCTTTGTTTTATGCATTTTGTTAGCAACCGACATTGCTGTTGATAGTTGGATAGACAATGAGTTTGATCGCAGCCTGCAATCCAAAGCAGGTATGTTAATGACCTTAGTACATAAAACTGATGAAGGTTTTTCGTTTAGTTTTTCTAGTGAGTTTATGCCTGAGTTCGCAGGGGAGATAGAGCCTGAGTACTTTCAAATGTGGAGCAAAGAAGGCACTTTCACTCGCTCCAAAAGTTTAGATTTATTTGAGGTTAAAAACTTACCATTTGAAGACTTGGAGATTGGCGAATCAAAAATACGCCCTTTACAATTACCTGATGGCCGAGATGGTCGAGTGTTTTATAGTCGTTTTATACTACAAGGAAAAGACAATACATCAGAAGATACATATAAAAAAACAAATGATGAGCCACTGACTTTAGCTTATGCAGCGTCTTCTGAGGAAGTTGATTTTGTACTTTGGTTGATTGACGTTATTTTTATAGTGACCACAATTACAGTTATTGTATTTATTCGATTATTTGTCAGGAAGGCGATAGATACATCACTTGCGCCATTAATTAAACTCAACCAAGATATCAGTCAGTTAAGTATTACCAGTGAAGGTTCACAGATATTTATACAAGAGCCAGTTAAAGAGCTCTTGCCTATTGTTGAAAGCTTAAATGCTTTTATTAAAGAGAATAGACAACTTTACCTAAGGGAAAAGCGACTTACATCCGATATTGCCCATGAAATAAAAACGCCCATTGCCGAACTTATAAATATGGCAGAAGTTGCTATCAGGTTTCCAAATGAGAAAGAACTCAATGATGATTTTAAACCTGAAGCGTTGAAAATAAGTTTACGGCTTAAAAGTATCGTTTCGAACTTATTACTATTACATAAATACAGTAATGGTAAGCTAATCAAACAAGATGCTTGTGATTTAAATCAAGTCATTACCAGAGTCTTAGAAAACACTGATTTATCGCGTGTAAATTTGGAGTTGAATGAGAATGCACCAGCAATTATAAGCAACTTGTTTGCCCTCGAATCAATTATTAGCAATTTAGTTAACAACGCTAAACAATACAGCCCACTAAATTCAAAAATTTTAGTTTCGACAATGATTTCAAAAGAAAAACTTTTATTTTTGTCAGTTACTAACTCCCTTATTGAACCTTTGAGTGATAATGATATAGACCAATTATTTGACCCTTTATGGCAAAAAGACACTTCAAGAACATCGAATGATAACTTTGGATTGGGGTTATCAATCGCTAAAACGCTTAGTAAAGCAATTGATGCGCAATTAAGTGCAGAAGTTAGTGACAGAAAAATCACATTCTCTTTAGCCTTAAACACTGATTAGTTTATTTAGCCCTACATAGAAATAAAGGCTGGGGAATGCAATTATGTGATGAGGCTCCTAAATACTTAATTGTACTGGTAGCTATCAAACAATCAACTCCGTTTCTGCGGCTTAACAGGATGTTGTTATCACTATACATTTTACAGATCCGTCCTTCGGCTCTAACTCGTTTTTGTCCAAAAGTGAGTTTCGACAACAACGCGATAACTCTCATTATTTGCTAGCAACAGAGCTGCTTCCTCATCGAGATTGCCCCCAGAATTAAGTCACTCCTTCAACTACCTTCTAAAAAGTGTCCGATGCGGACACTTTTTTGTGTCCGCGGTCACTGAAAAAGATTTTTAAAATCTTACAAGTTATTATTTTTCAATGTATTACGCTGTTTTGTTTTTTGGCACGCATTTCGAATACATCAGAACAGTTAAGTTAAGTATTTAAGGAACGGACATGCTTCTGACGCTATTATTTTTTGCAGCGCCGCTATTGGTTATTTTCATTGCGATGTTGATTGCGCAATTTGAATCTTTATTTTTCGCGTTCACACAAGGAGAGCGAGTATGATTAAAGATACGCGCTCACAAGATACCGTTATCGTGCAATCTAAAAGAAAGACGAAACGTTATGGATTAGCGGCTCTACTGGTAATAAGTGCAAGTGGTTTAGCATGGGCAGGATTAAATGCTGCGCCTTCAGAACTATCGATAGACAGCAATCGAGTTCAGCTTGCAAAAGTCGAGCGCGGAAATCTAACTCGTGATGTATCCGCTACAGGTCGGATTGTGGCTGCTAATGCGCCACAGGTGTATAGCCCAGAGCAAGGGTATGTTGATTTACTCGTTCAGCCAGGGGATAAGGTCACCAAAGATCAAGTGATCGCTAAGGTTGCAAGCCCAGAACTTAATAATAATTTAAAGCAGCAAGAGTCAGTGTTGCAACGCTTGCGTGGTGAGTTAGAGCGTCAAAAGCTCGATGCACGGCGCAAATCATTGAGCTTAACAAAAACCTTAGATTTAGCCCAAGTTGAACTCACCGCCGCAGAGCGAGAAAACCGCCGTGCCGAATTATCAATTAAAAAAAGCTTAATTAGCCAAATAGATTTAGAAGCGGCGGTTGATAATTTGTCGCGAGCTCAATTAAGCTTTGCGCATGCCAAGCAAGAAGTTGCACTTGCGAAAGACACCTTAGCATTTGAGTTTCGATCAGCCAAAAGCGACGTTGAACGCCAGCAGTTAGTGGTTGATGAGCTAACCCGACAAGTTAGAAACCTAGCGATTAAAGCGCCAGTAGCAGGGATTGTGGGTAATCACCTTGTGCAACAAAAATCTGCGGTTAGCGCCAGCCAAGCGCTGATGACACTGGTTGATTTGAGTGCCTTCGAAGCCGAGCTGCAAGTGCCAGAAAGTTATGCGAATGAACTTGGTCTGGGTATGAGTGTAGAGCTCAGTGTGGGCGCAAAAAACATTATTGGTACATTGTCGGCCATTTCACCCGAAGTCAGCGGACGGGAAGTGACCACTCGGGTTCGTTTTTCGGGGCAAGAAAGCCAAAGTTTGCGTCAAAATCAACGTGTCACCGCCCGAATCTTATTAGAAAACCGTGAAAATGTCTTGATGGTAAAACGAGGTGCATTTATGCAGCAGGGCGGGTTTGTGGCTTATAAAGTCGAAGACGATATTGCATCGCGCATAGAGATTGCAATTGGGGCAACCAGCATTGCAGCGGTAGAGATTAATAAGGGTGTGCAAGAGGGTGACACACTCATAGTGTCGAGTTATGAGCAGTTCGATAATGCTGAGCATATTCTGCTACGTTAGCGCCATTAAAAATACAGATTGTTTCAACCAAACAACTCACCAACCAAAAAATTCAACAGGGAAAAGAACATGTTAGAGATGAATAATATTAGTAAGATTTATCAATCAGAATTAGTACAAACACACGCTTTAAGAGAATTTAATTTAAACGTGAAAGAAGGGGAGTTTATCGCTGTCACTGGCCCCTCAGGTTCAGGTAAAACGACGTTTTTAAACATAGCAGGCATGCTCGAACCTTATAGTTCTGGTCAGTATTTGTTAGATGGCATTGATGTGGGCACATTAAGTGATAATGCCTTAGCAGAGCTTCGTAATGAAAAAATAGGCTTTATATTTCAGGGTTTTAACCTTATTCCAGATTTAAATTTATATGAAAACATCGAAGTCCCTTTGCGTTACCGTGGTATTAAAGCCGCTGAAAGAAAGCGTCGCATTGAAGAGTGCCTTGAGCAAGTCGGACTGGCGGCCAGAGCAAAACATTTACCTCAGCAACTATCTGGTGGGCAGCAGCAACGTGTTGCTATCGCGCGCGCGTTAGCTGGTAAACCACGATTTTTACTGGCGGATGAACCAACGGGTAATTTAGATAGCCTAATGGCGCGTCAAGTGATGGAGCTACTCGAACAGATTAATCGCGATGGTGCGACTATTATCATGGTGACACACGATCCGGATCTTGCACGGCGCGCACCAAGAAATATTCAAGTGGTTGATGGCCAATTGGCAGACTTTACTTTATATCAAGGTGCACCAGATATAATTACGAGTAGCGATCAGGCTAAGGCAGTAGGAGTCTAATATGTTTTTACATTACTTAGATTTAAGTTGGCGAAGCCTTAAGCGCACCCCTTTGGTCAGTTTCTTAATGGTTTTAGCCATTGCGATTGGTATTGGTATCACGATGACGAGCTTATCGGTTTATCACATGATGTCGATGGATCCAATTCCAGCTAAAAGTAAGCAGTTATTCATGGTGCAACTTGAGACCATGGACGAAGGTGAGGGCTGGTGGACGAGCGACAATATGCCTAAACAGCTGACATTTCAAGACAGCGAAAATTTACAACTCGCCGCACAAGCGCCTAAGCAAGCTGCAATGGTCAAAACGGGCTTTGCGGTCCATTTGAATAATCCAGACTTTAAACCGTTATTACAACCTACTCGAGCAACAGGTCGTGACTTTTTTAGCATGTTTAATGTGCCCTTTTTATATGGTTCAGTTTGGTCTGAAGAGGCAGATATAACAGGTGATTCTTTGGTGGTCATTGGTGAATCACTCAATCAACAGTTATTCGGTGGCGGAAATAACATCGGCAAAACCCTCTATTTAGATGATGAAATGTACACCATAGTGGGCATTATCAAAACATGGTCACTGGCGAGTAAGTTTTATGACTTGAACAACGGTGCATTTCGAGAAACCGAGCAGGTTTACATTCCATTTGCCCAAGTTCGATTAAAAGAACTCGAAAGTTGGGGGAACAATAATGGTTGGAAACATGAAGATATTCAAACAGCTAAAGACAAGCTCAACTCAGAAATTTTATGGTTGCAATTTTGGGTCGAATTACCTGACCAACAAAGTGTTGAGCAGTATCAGGCGTTTTTAAATAACTATATTCAAGAGCAGAAAAAAGTCGGTCGATTTAAGCGAGACAATCCTCGAGTGGTCATACGTAATGTTAATCAGTGGTTGCAATACAACGAAGTAGTGAGTGAAGACAACAAAATTTTAGTTGGCTTAAGTTTTATGTTTTTAGCGGTGTGTTTGGCCAATATTTTAGGACTGTTACTGGCTAAATTTCTTCGACGAGCACCTGAAGTTGGGGTCAGAAGGGCACTTGGTGCAAGTAAAAACCAAGTTTTTGCACAGCACTTGGTTGAAGTCTTAGTATTGGGATTGCTAGGAGGTGTGTGCGGAATTTTAGTTGCGCAGCTTGGCCTGATGGGGATCCGTCATTCTGGAAGTGGTTATGAGGCGCTAGCGGTAATGAATTTAAAAATGTACCTCAGTGCACCGCTTATTTCGATGACGGCTTGTGTACTGGCTGGATTGTACCCTGCTTGGTTAGTGTGTCGTACCAACCCTGCCATTTATTTAAAAAGCCAATAGGAAGCGAATGATGACTGAGATTAAACCTATTTTTTCTTCATTACTGCGCTCTCGAGCAGGCGCAGTTTTATTAATTGTACAAATCGCCTTAACACTTGCCATCGTCAGTAATGCGGCGTTTATGATAAATGATCGTATTGCTTATTTGAATCAACCAACTGGGTATGAAGAAGCAGATATATTCAAATTTAATGTCACGACGTTTGGTAAAAATATCGACTTGGTACAACAGTTTGAGTTAGATGAAGCTGCCATTCGTGCGATACCAGGAGTGGTGAATGCCGTGATGACCAACCAAGTGCCTATCAGTGGTAGTGGAGATTCTACGGGCTTTGCATTAAAGCCTCGCTCCGAGCCCGCACCTTCAGTGCGCTCATCGTATTTTATGGGAGATGAGCATTTTAGTGATGCACTCGGGGTTAAAATAATCGCAGGCCGCGACTTTAATCGTGATGATGTGATTATGAGCAATAACTACTCAAAATTACCGACCGTGGCCTTAGTGAGTAAACAATTTGCTGAAGATATGTTTGCAGATAAATCGGGGCTTGGAGAAGTTATTTATTATGGCGATAACCCCTTAACAGTTATCGGAATTCTTGATCACATGACAGGCCCGTGGCTGAGTGACTCCAAACCAAACAATGTGGTTGTTTTTCCTTTTGCTATAGGCCAAACGATTCGTAAGTTTATTGTGCGAACTGAGCCGGGTATGCGTGATGAGGTGATGAGTAAAATTGAAGATTTAATGCTTAGCCTTGAATCGCAACGAGTGATTACTGACTTAACCGGTTTGGATGAAAAAAAGGCCGATTATGTGGCTCAAGACAGATTAATGATGAATATGCTAGTCATGCTGAGTGTAATTCTGATTGTTGTAACTGCACTGGGTATTTTTGGTTTAACTTTGTTTAATATTAGCAAACGAACAAAACAGATCGGCACGCGTCGGGCTTTAGGGGCTAAAAAGTCCGATATTATCAATTATTTCTTACTCGAAAATGGATTAATTAGCTGCATTGGTTTGGTGGTTGGGGCGGTTTTCGCTATCTTGTTGGGCAAACAGTTAATGACGCTTTATTCGTTACCACAACTGAATACTTGGTTCGTTATTGTCACCGCTCTATTTATCCTTACAATGAGTTTATTGGCAGTATATGCCCCTGCAAAACGTGCCGCGAATATCTCACCGAGTATTGCAACACGTTCAGTATAAAATAATAAGCGAGTACTTAATGAGCCAGTGCTAATTTAAGTACTCGTTTAAGGTAAAGCAAACACAATGAGTAAAATTTTAATCGTTGATGATAACCCCGCCATTTTAGAGTCGTTGGCGTTATTACTTGAAATTCATGATTATCAAGTGGTGTGTGCACAAACACCGTTTGAGGCGCTCCAAATCGTTCGCTATCAGCGCATTAGTTTAGTCCTACAAGATATGAACTTTAGTGCCGATACCACATCGGGCGAAGAAGGTGTGGCGCTTTTTCATGAGTTACGGGCGATGAATCCACATTTACCGATTATTTTAATCACAGCATGGACTGAGCTTGAGACTGCAATTGAACTGGTTAAAGCGGGCGCGGCAGATTATTTAGCCAAACCTTGGGATGATCACAAGCTGTTGGTCAGCATTGCGAACTTGATTGCACTCGGTGATGCAACTAATCAGAATAAAATCCTCACACGGCAACAAAATGAGCGCACCCTTACTCATCAACAGCATGATTTAGTTGGGCTTGTGTATGCGAGTACCGCGATGCAGCGGATTGTCGATATGTCACTGCAGTTAGCTAAATCGGATGTATCAGTGCTTATCACTGGCCCCAATGGCAGTGGGAAAGATCGCATCGCACAGATTATTCAAGCTAACTCTGCTTTAGCAAAGCAGCCTTTTATTAAAGTCAATGCTGGTGCGTTGCCACAAGATCTTATTGAAGCCGAGCTGTTTGGCGCTGAAGCTGGAGCTTATACGGGTAGCAACAGCCGACGAGTCGGACGTTTTGAAGCCGCCGATGGTGGCACGTTATTTTTAGATGAAATTGGTAATTTACCATTGTCTGGACAAATGAAGTTATTGCGAGTTCTACAAAGTGGTGAATTTGAGCGTTTAGGCTCAGTCACGACACAAACTGTGTCTGTTCGGGTGATTTCTGCCACAAACGCAGACTTGCGTTTAGATATTGCAGCGGGTCGTTTTAGAGAAGATTTATTTTACCGTTTAAATGTGATTGAGTTGCAGCTACCAGCCTTAAATGAACGGGTTGATGATATTTTGCCTTTGGTTCATCACTTTTTACCCGATCGTGAATTAAGTGTAATGGCTGAGCAAATGCTTTTGGCGCATCCATGGCCAGGCAACGTCCGCGAACTGGAAAATGCCTGTAAACGCGCGGCAGTATTAAACCCCGAAGGGATGCTTGAAGCTGAACATTTTGCATTAAACATCAATAATTCCAATGTTCAATCAACTCAAAAGAATAGCAGAGAACCCGAAAAGTCAGAGTTGGAATTAGCAATGCGTCAATATGAAGGGGTGATTGCAAAAGTGGCTCGTCATTTTGGTTTAAGTCGCCAGGCTTTATACCGTCGCTTACAAAAATTTGAGATTGAGTATTAATGCCTGTGTTTCATCGTATCCAAACAAAGTTACTTGTCATCGCGGCATTCACTAGCGCGCTTCCTGCCAGTATATTGGTATGGCAGCAAGATTGGTCCTTGATGTTAAGCAGTGCGGTGGTATTGCTTGCTGTTACACTGATCCTGCTATTAACCCATCTGTTACTTCAGCCTATTAACCAAGGTTTACAAGCTTTAGAGTCAGGGCTACTCAATTTTAAAGATGGGGAGTTCTCAACATTGTTGGGCTACAAAGGGCACGATGAGCTAGGAGGCTTATGCCAGTTATACAATGAGACCGCCAATAAATTGCGTCAAGAAAAACAGTGGATTTATCAGCGTGAACTGATGCTCGACAAAGTGTTACAAAGTTCACCGCAAGCGTTGTTGTTGATAGATGATAGTCAGCATTTAGTCTATTCCAATCAAACTGCGCGTGAATTATTTTTAAAAGGTCAACGGCTTCAAGGCTCGTTGCTCAAGGATATTTTAGCAACCGCTCCCGAGGCGTTAGGGGCTGCGCTATCACACGGCAAAGATGGTTTATTTAGCTTTGAAGTGGCTGACAATGAGGTGCAAACTTGGCATTTATCAACTGGGCGGTTTTTACTTAACAACCAATACCATCATTTGTATTTATTTAAACATTTAACCCGCGAGTTGAGTCGTCAAGAAGTGGCCGTGTGGAAAAAAGTAATTCGAGTAATTAGCCATGAACTCAATAACTCTCTTGCGCCGATTTCATCGATGTTGCACAGCGGTCAAGTGTTAGCAGGCAAACTTGATGAACCACGTTTAGCGCGTGTATTTAATACGATTGATGATCGGATCCGCCATTTGAGTGAGTTTATTCAAGGTTATGGCCGATTTGCTAAACTCCCGACACCTCAGCCTGTTAATATTGACTGGCAAGAGCTGATAAACACCTTAAAGTTACAATGGTCATTTCAATACTTAGGTGAATTGCCTCAGCTAAATGGTTATGCCGATCGCGCACAATTAGAACAGTTGTTAATTAATTTACTGAAAAATGCTCATGAATCTGGCTCTAAACCTGAAAATATAGAAGTAAGGATTGATTTATCAAACGAAGGTCAGCAGCGCGGACATATCATCAGTATCAATGACCAAGGAAAGGGAATGAGTGAAACGGTCATGAGCAATGCCTTGTTACCTTTTTATTCAACAAAAAGCAGTGGCACAGGATTAGGCTTGGCACTTTGCCGTGAAATTGCCGAAGCCCATCAAGGTAAAATTAGTTTTTACAACCGCACACAAGGTGGCGTCAGTGTTAAAGTTTGGCTGCCGTTGGTTTCATAATGTAAATACTCAGTACTCAGCATTAATAGCTAATTATTGAGCACGATTGTTTTCAAATAAATGGTTTATTTGATTTTATGCGCCTTAAAGTGAAGTAAGTACCATAAGAGCCGCATCGCCAAAGCCATTCACAGGGTCCATATTGAAAATAACGAAGCCAGAATGCACTACTGCATGCTTGCAGGAAAAAGACAGCTAAAGCAATGGCAAAACAGGCCGCAGGACTTAAGGTTTGATAAAGCTCTAATCCTAAATGTGTGAATAAAAATAGCCCAACGACACTGTGCAATAAATAATTAGTCAGCGCCATTCGGCCAATATAAGACAAAGGCATCAACAACCCCTGGATCAGAGCGCGATGCCAAAGCCACGCTAATCCCCATAAATAACATAAACCGAGCGTGATATCGCTTAAAAACATCAGTTTGAACCAAAGTGGGCGTAGGATGTCATGGGTGTATAGTGCTGTGCCTGGTAACAAAAATAAAAAACAGACTTTGTAGCAAGCCCCAATGACGGCAATAGAGATTGCTGTTTTTTGAAAATGGCTGACCCATTGTGGGCTACCTAAAGAGAGGGTTGATTTACCTGCAGCAATACCAAGTAAAAACATCGATAGGGCAATAGGGGCTAAGTAAAAAAGTAACATAGGTAAGTTGGCAAGGTATTCATGCCAATGGAGGTTAATCACTGCATGGTAATTGCCGTGGCGCAATACATCAATAATGCCTTGTTCTGAATAGCGCTCAAGTGCCGCATCAAGTTGAACAGGCAAAGCTTGGACAATAAACTCCGACAATTGCTCGTAAAAAGGAAATAATAACAGTACCACGGCCATCCAAATGAGTACTTTTTTCTTTAAATGGATCAGAAACAAACATAAAAAGCCTAAGATTGCGTACAAATGGAGCACATCACCTGACCATAGAAAATGAATGTGCAAAAGACCAAAAATAAACAAGATCAGCATCCGACGTGAAAAAAATCCAATATAGGCTTGCTTGTTCTGTCGTTTCTTCAACATTTGTGTCGCCAAACCAAAGCCAAATAAAAACGAAAAAATGGGGAAAAACTTGTTATAAAAAAACAGCTGAAGCCCCCGGTTTATCACCTGACTAACAGGATCTTGATAGTGTGAGAAATACGCATCTTGATTAATAAAAAGACAATGCATAATGGTGATATTGATGAAAAAAATACCAAAGATAGCAAATCCCCGAAAAACATCGAGGAGTGGAAGGCGTGCCTGAACTACTGTAATCATTTTTATTATTATTTTTTAAAGAGTTATTTTTGAGTGCTGGTAAGTTGTTTTTGAATGAAATCAGTTTTGACTATTTCAAGTGCAGCAATGACGTCAGCAGGATCAAGTTCATGCTGCTCAAGCAGCATGATTAAATCAATAGCTAATTGCACATGCTTGGGTGCATGGGCTAGCTGATCAGAAACATCACTCATTGGTCTGTCTTTTAGCGATGAGTTCAAGCGCCACTTTGATGGCTTCTTTTACTTTGGCTTCCATTTCTATCCGCTCTTTTTGCGGTGAGTAAAACGCCATATCAACTTCAAATCGGATATAACGGGTTGGTAGATGATTGAGAACCGTACAGCAAAAGTCTGCCAAGGTATCGTCGTCGAGTTTTTTATCAATTTTTTGTTTGACGATTTCATCTAACATGAGTTTTTCATAATAATTGTGAATGTCATCATGTAGTTTCATAGCGCTCTCCAATTTATAAAATACACTGCCAGTGTGTTAAAGCTGAATTTAAATGTAACACTTAACTGACAATTTTGAGAATTAATTCGTTGATATTTTGTTCTTTATTTGTCGTTTAGAGCGTGTTCATTGAAGGTAAACTGGCTCTGATTAATTGCCAATGTACCTGAATTAATTGTTTGATATCGCGTTGATACCCGCCACCCAAAGCACAGGCAAGCGGTAATCCAAGTTCTTGGCAGGTGTTTATTACGTAACTATCTCGTTGATATACGCCCTCTAGGCTGATATCAAAATAGCCAAGTTCATCGCCTTGGTAGATATCGGCTCCGGCGTTATAAAGCACTAAATCTGGCTGGTACAGCCGGATGCTCATTTGCAATGCTTGCTGGATAGTTTCAAGATATTCTTGATCTTTACAGCCGCGCTCAAGTGGAAAATCAAGATCAGAATGTTGTTTGATTGCAGGAAAGTTCTGCTGACAATGAACTGAGCAAGTAATGATATCTGGGTGGTTTTGGCAAATTTGTGCTGTGCCATCACCTTGATGTACATCAAGATCAAAAATAAGGACGCGTTCTGCTTTTTGCGCTTTGATGCAATGTGCTGCTGCAATGGCCAAATCGTTAAAAATACAAAAACCACTGCCAAACTCACGGTATGCGTGATGATAACCACCGCTAAGATGAAGGGCGATACCGTGTTTTAATGCCGCTTCTGCACTGGCAATACTTGCGCCAATAGATTGCAACGTTCGCTCAACTAATAGCTCTGTCCATGGGAAGCCCATCTTGCGGATGGCTTTTTCTGAAAGTTCACCACGTATAAATGCCTCAACATATTGCTGATCATGACAAAGTTGCAGCTGTTCAAGGGTTGCTGGTGGAGGATCCTGACAGATAGAGAGGTCGAGCCCAGTGCCACAAAGCTTAGAGAAAAGGTCTTTGTATTTGTTAATTGGAAAGCGGTGTTTAGGCCCTAAAGGCAAACTCGAATAAAGAGGGTGGTAAAAAAAAAGCGGCTTCATTTTGCTTTTTCGGCTCGTTGAATTTTATCTTCGATGGCACTGATGGCTTTTCGGCAACGTCCTAAACGTCCATGTAGTGCAAGAATTTCTAAGTTTATCTTACTGGCTTGTTCGGTTGAAGTCTTGTCGAGTTGTAAACGGCGCAGTGAGACCATTTCGTTTAAGCGGCGTTCAAACTCATGATGTTCAGAGAGTTCTTTATATAACTCATGGGACGATTGCATGACTTGCTGCACCGCTTTTTTATAATACTTTTTGCGGGTCGCTTGGTTCTCTTTTGCCCATACAGGGGTGGCTTTCAGAACACGCACAATAGCTTCTAATTGCAGCGATATTTTTTCAACTGCAAAAGTATAGCTGTTGCGCTGTGTCATTTTAGGCATGTTGGACAGCGCATCGGCGATTTCGTCGACGTAATCAGCCAGTAATAAACTTTTACTGCTAAACAAATGCGGATCAAATAATTGTTGTTTGTGACGAAAGTGACGGTTTTTATCGAGCAGCTTGGCGTTATCAAACTTTTTGGCGTCGTGTTTGAGCTTATTAATTTGCGCGTCGAGTCGTTCTAAAACGGTCATAGTCATACAAAATAGGCCTCATAGATCAGTTTAGAAGCCAATATAATCACCATCGTATTAAATAAAGGTTTGATCAGTTTACTGCCAAATTTAATGGCGGAATGAGCGCCTAACCAGGCACCAAACATTAAAAACGCGCCCATGGTGATACCTAATAAAAAATTAACATGACCGAGCACCACAAATGCAGCCAACGAAACCACATTGCTGACAAAATTCATTGAGCGTGCAACGCCGCAGTTCAGTAATAAATTCATTTTGTACAAATAGGCATTACTGGCAGTCCAAAATGCACCCGTACCAGGCCCCGCTAAGCCATCAAAAAAACCTAAACTCAAACCTTGGCCAATCTGTTTTGGCGCTAAGTGTGGGATGTTTTCTGGCATTTTGACACTGTCACCATGATTCAAGCGGCCAAACAAGCTGTAGAGTGCCACTAAGATAATGATCAGAGGTAAGAGTTTATTTAACATTTCGGTGGAGAGAAAATCGACCATCAGAGTGCCCAAAAGTGCACCTAACGCAGTCGCTGCTATGGATTTTTTCCAAAAGCTTGGATTAAACAGCTGCTTTTTGTAATAAGTGACGCTGGCCGTCAACGAGCCAAAGCTTGCAGCTAATTTGTTTGTTCCAAGAACTAAATGAGGCGGTAGACCGGCAGTGAGCAAGGCGGGGACAGTCAATAATCCTCCACCGCCAGCGATTGCATCAATAAATCCTGCGGCAAAAGCAACCGCGCATAATATGGCCCACGTTGAAGGGTCTAAAGCTAGTTCTAACATTAGTAATCTATTTGTCGTTTAAACGGCGGTAAAGAATCGAGCATGGCTTTACCATAACGTTTACTGATGAGGCGCCGATCTAGTATAACTATTCGGCCTGAATCACGTTCTTTTCGCAGCAGTCTACCACAGCTTTGCACTAACTTCTTAGACGCATCTGGCACAGTTATCGACAAAAAGGCATTACCACCGCGCTTTTGTACATACTCAGCTTGCGCTTCTTCAACAGGTGAGGTGGGCACGGCAAATGGCAATTTTGTAATGATTAAATTTGTTAAATAATTACCCGGTAAATCTAATCCTTCAGATAAACCTTGCGTTCCCATTAAGATTGAACCATTACCACCATCAACCTTACTTTTATGCAAACTCAGTAATGACTCTCGTGAGGCTTCGCCTTGGATCAGTAAACTAAACCCTTTAGCACGTAACCCTTTAGCGACTTCGCCCATTTGCCAATAAGACGAAAACAAGATTAAGTTACCTTGATCTTTTTTGATGAAGTCAGGTAAACATCGTATGAGGTTAGCGGTAAAATCTTTGTCAGTCGGTTCACTGTCCATCTTAGGGATGTGAATCACACCTTGATTTGGATAATCAAATGGAGAAGGAACTTTTAAGTATTTGACCCCTTCTTCTCCTGCTAGACCTGATTCATACGAAAAATGATCAAAATTGCCGAGTGCAGTCAACGTAGCAGAGCACAAGACTGCACCGGCACACTCGTTCCACAGTTTGTCTTTGAGATAAAAGCCCACTTCTATGGGGCAGTCAGCTAAGAGGTGGTCGTGATTATTTTTGTATTCTAACTGCTTTATCCAGCGAGCATGAGGTGTGCTTTGACTTGAGTGAGTGAGGTTAAACCACAGCTTATTAAAATTTTCAACGCGCTGAAGGTATACACCTGTTTCAGACAAAATGGGTTCAGCCACGTGCGCTTTGACATCACCATCACTTAAATCTTGGGTGAGCGCATCATGCATTTTTCTGAGATGTTTCAAGATAAGCAAAGAGGCGTCATTGAGATCTTTACTTAATGCAGATAAGACACTTGGGAGTTCGCCATCTTTAAAGCGATAAACATTGTCATCATTAAATTCAAACGGTGTTTCACTTAAAAAATCACGAACTTTTTTCAGTAACGAATTAGCATCATTAATGGCATCGGCCAATTTAAAGTTAAGGCCAATCGCGCGCTGTGATGAAATAGCATTTGCTAATTTTTGGTTGAATTTAAGTAGTTTTTCGAGCCATTCGATTGTGCCTTTGATTGTGCCCGATGCGGATGAGAAATCACGAGTGATTTGCGGTAAGTGATGTGCCTCATCAATAACGTAAACACAGTTATCTGGCTCAGGTAAAATGGTGCCGCCGCCTAAATCGAGATCAGCTAATAATAAGCTATGGTTGACGACTAGCACGTCCATTTGATTTAAGCGGTTACGGGATTGATGAAATGGGCAATGTTGATGCCCTGATAATTGCCGTTGGCATGAATGTTTATCACTGGCGATTAAATTCCACACCGCATCCGGTATTGTATCAGCCCAGCTATCGCGGTCGCCGGCCCATTGATTTTTTTGATAGGCCGTTTGTAGTTGTTCTAAGCACTTTTTTTCCATGTCAGATAACGGCGCGGTACTCAAAGGAATAAATTCAAGTTGCTCTGGCGATGTTTCCAATGCCATCGCTAATTTTTGCGAGCAAATATAGCGATTTCGCCCTTTGACTAAATCGAACTTAAAATCGAGTCCCGAGTGCTTTGCAAAAAATGGCAATTCTTTTTCAATTAATTGCTCTTGCAAGGCCACTGTTGCTGTCGAAATAACGAGTTTTTTATTTTTACTGAATGTATAAGGTAATGCACCAAGGCAATACGCGAGTGATTTCCCCGTCCCCGTACCGGCTTCCATCACACAAATGCGCTGGGTTTTGTGATATTCACCACTGAGTGTTTTCGCAATTTCTGCGACCAAGTAATTTTGCCCTTTACGTGGTTTATAATCACCCAGGTTGTCGGCGACCTGTTGATGTATATGACGTATGGTTTTTTTTAGCGCATCAGAAAGCATCAAACAAGCCTGAAATAAATATAAAGAAATGAGTCAAACGGAATGTTTGAACACACATTAAAAAACGCATTTTAGAGTGTCAGTAAAGTGCGTACAATAAAAAACATTCATAAACTTACATTCGTGTAGCCAATAAGGCGTTAGCGTGTCAACTTCGAAATTTGAGCATTTCAGTGGATTTGTTCTGACTAAGCAACAATTTAAAACTCAAAATGGCTTTGCGCTATGTTATTGGCTAGCAACTGATCACGGCCCTGTCCGGGCGATTGTTGACCAACAAGAAGCCGTGTTTTTTATTTTAGCTTCCGACTTGGAGTGGGCCACAAATGCTCTTGCGGATCAGCATATTCAAGTAAGAACGAGCGTCTTGCCGTTGAAAACCTTTCAACAGCAGATTGTGGCTGCTTTGTATTTTCGTTCGTTAACTGATTTTTATAACGCAAAAAAATACTTAAGTACGCATCATATCCGGATCCTCGAAGGGGATATTCGTCACAGTGAGCGATATTTAATGGAGCGTTTTATCCGTGGTTCTGCCCAAGTGGCCGGTAATCTAAAACGTGGCCAGTCATTTTTGACTTTATCGAGTACTAAAATGAAGTCGTGCAATTATTTGCCAACACTTAAAATGCTCTCCCTGGATATAGAGTGCAGTGGTAAGGGAATTTTATATTCAGTTGGTCTGTTTGGTCAGGATATTTCCTCGGTGATTATGGTTGGAGAACCGCAAGACACAACGCAAGACATCCAATGGGTTAACGATGAAACCCAGCTGTTACTCGCTCTTGAACTTGCCATTAATGAGTATGATCCGGACGTTATCATAGGTTGGAATATTATTGATTTTGACTTTACCTTATTGGTACGTCGCGCTGAACAACTTGGTATCGAACTCAAACTTGGGCGCGCAGCGCAAAAGGTTCAACTTAAAGATTCCAAGGTTGGAAAATTATTGGTGCCGGGTCGAGTGGTTCTCGATGGCATTGATACCTTAAAAAATGCCACATATCAGTTTTCGAGTTTTAGCTTGGCGAATGTAGCGCATCAATTGCTGGGTGAAAGCAAGTTGATTGATTCTGATGACCGTTTGGCAGAAATAGAGTGGCAGTTTAAGCATGATAAATTGTCGCTTGCAGCCTACAACTTAAAAGATTGCCAACTGGTGTGGGATATTTTTGAGCAAGAAAAACTACTGGACTTTGCTTTGCTACGCACACAATTGACCGGTTTGGATATTGAACGTCAAGGAGGCTCAGTCGCGGCTTTTGTTAATTTATATTTACCTCTCATGCATCGAAGTGGTTATGTAGCACCTAATTTAGGTGATCATGATGTTCACTTTTCAAGTCCTGGTGGTTATGTGATGAATTCAGAACCAGGCCTATATAAAAATGTAATCGTATTAGATTTTAAAAGCTTATATCCCTCGATTATCAGAACTTTTTTGATAGATCCTATTGGTTTGATAGAAGGATTAGCAAATCCTGAAAATGCAGTGACAGGCTATCATGAGGCTTTTTTTTCACGCACAGAACATCACTTACCTAAGCTAATCGACCATCTTTGGCAAGCACGCGATGAAGCTAAGGCAGCAAAGGACAAAATGCGTTCGCAAGCAATAAAAATCATAATGAATAGCTTTTATGGTGTGCTGGGATCTACCGGATGCCGCTTTTATGATCCTCGATTGGCAAGCTCGATTACTCTGAGAGGGCATGACATTATGCTTAAAACTCGTGCTGAAATTGAGCGACTCGGTTTTAGAGTGATTTATGGCGATACAGATTCCACGTTTGTTGCTTTGAATGATGAGTTTGATACCCAATTATGCCAACAAACAGGTCGCGATCTCGAACGCCATATAAACGATTTCTGGCAAAATTATTGCGAAAATAACGATGGTCTAACGAGCTATTTAGAGCTTGAGTTTGAAACAATTTATAGCCCTTTTTTCATGCCAACCATTCGCGGCAGTGTCACCGGCTCTAAAAAACGTTATGTTGGCCAGGTTGAGGGGGAAAGCGGCAGTCTATTAGTGTTTAAAGGCATGGAGACCGTTCGTAGTGATTGGACTGAGTTGGCGCGGCAATTCCAGCAAGAATTATTTGAACGCATATTTGCAGGTGAGTCAGTAGAAGTTTATATAAAACAAACTATTAGTGATTTAATGGCTGGTAAATTAAATCATTTATTAGTCTATCGAAAACGTCTAGGTCAAAATTTGAGCGAGTATGTTAAAAATATTCCGCCTCACGCACAGGCGGCGCTAAAATTCCAATTAGATAATCCAGATAAGCATTTCCAGCGGGGACAATGGATAGAATACATTCTATCGCAGAGTGGTCCTATTATGGTGTCAGGCGGGCCGGTCATCCCTGATCTAGAGCATTACCTTGAGAAGCAACTCAGGCCGATAGCCGAATCAATCTTACCTACCATAAATTTAACTTTTGAACGTTTTTTAAGCGGTCAAGAGGAAATGTTCTAAAAATAAATATTTTTTTTTGTAATTGTTTGATTACAGTGCTGGTTGACAGATAAAAATATATATAAGTTATTTTTATTCAGTGACTTATGTTTTATGTGATTACAGAAGGTATATGTATATTAATGTGTCATTATGTGTCTAATTCGAAATATGTGCTGCTAAAGTGTTAATTCTTTATAAACATTTGTTGACCGATGTTTCCCCTTATGTTTAATATTTGCCTCGGATAATGAGCTTGACTCGAAAATCGTTAATTAGTTCACACTAATTAACAAAAAAATTAAATCGCACCAATAGAGTGTGGTCCAGGGAGAAATCTAAATGTTAAATAATAAAATCTCAAAAGCTGTTCGCTTAGCGATTGCTTTTGGTGCTGCATCAACAGCAGCATTCACATCGAACGTTTTTGCAGCTGAAGAAGGTGCAGAAGCAGTAGAGCGTATTGAAGTAACAGGTTCACGTATCAAACGTACTGATATGGCGACTGACGTTCCAATTACAGTGATTGATAGAGCTGCGATTGAATTAAGTGGTGAAACTTCTGTAGCTGATTTACTTCGTGGAACAACTTTCAATACTTTTGGTTCTTTCCGTCCTCAATCAGGTAGTTCTGCTCAAGGTGTATCTTCAGTTAACCTTCGTGGTCTAGGTTCAGACAGAACTTTGATCTTAGTTGATGGTCGTCGTTTACCAAAATCAACACTTACAGGTTCTTCACAAGATTTGAATGCAATACCTATGGCTGCAGTTGAGCGTGTTGAAATCTTATCTGACGGTGCTGGTGCAATCTATGGTTCTGATGCAATCGGTGGTGTAATCAACGTTATTCTTCGTAAAGATTTCAACGGTGCAGAAGTTAACTTAGGCGCAGGTCAAATTGAACATGAAGGTGGCGATAGAGAAAATGGTTCGATAGTATTTGGTGCTTCATCTGATAAAGCATCAATCGTTGCTGGTGCTGGTTGGAGTGGTCGTGATATCGTTTATGCTCGCGATTTCCCTTGGTATAGCCCAGGTGGTTCAGTATATTCAAATAACTTCACTACTATCGCTCAAGATGCAGATGGCAATTACCTTCCAGGTGTCAGTAACTTTGATTTCTTTTCACCAAACTCTACTTGTGAAGGTGTTGGAAACGAGAACTTTTACCGTATAGGTTCACGTTGTGGTTTTAACTTCGCAGCTGTATCAGCTGATGAAGCTTCAATCAAAAACCGTTCAGCTTTCGTTAATGCATCATATGAAATCAACGATGATTGGAGTGTTTATTCAACAATGAACATTTCACAAACTAAGTCGTTTGGTCGTTATGCGCCTTCATTAGATACATCTGCGTATTCAGCTTTCCAAATTGATGCTGACAGCCCAAATAACCCAACAAATCCAAACAGCCCGTTATATGATGCTTCATTAGGCATGGAACAACAGCCTCTGGATTTTTGGCATCGTTTTGCAGCGTTAGGTAATCGTGATAACAACCTAACAAATGAATTAAAAGATATTACTTTCGGTACTAAAGGCGTAATTAATGACAACATCTACGTTGAATTTGGTGCGCGTAAAACAATTAACGAATCAGCAAATACAGGTGATGGTTATGTATTACGTGCTATAGCTCGTCAGTACATCAACGACGGTACTTACGACTTAAGCAACCCATATGGTGCATCTCCTGCAGTTCTAAATGCGATGAAAGTTACAACTTCACGTTTAGGTAAATTTAATCAAGAAGAAGTTTACGGTAACGTTTCATTTGATGTCATGGACCTTGAAGCCGGTACTGTACAAGCTTTTGTTGGTTTCGAGTATAGAACAGAAGATTACGCAGATAAGTATGATTCACTATCAGAAGCTGGCCAAGTAGGTGGTTCTTCAGGTAGTAGCGCAGGTGGTGACCGTTCAGTTGGTGCTATATTCTTCGAAGCCTTAGTGCCTGTAGTTGATTCTCTTGAATTAACATTTGCTGGTCGCTATGATGATTATTCTGACTATGGTTCAGATTTCTCGCCTAAAGTTTCAGCTCGTTATGAAGCAACAGATGATCTAGTTGTTCGTGCTTCTTGGGGTAAAGGTTTCCGTGCACCTTCACTACCAGACTTAACTCAGCAGCCATCTGAATCAGCTGACTCTGTATCAGATGACGCAACATGTTTAGCGATTGGTGAAGAAGTAGGTTGTTCTTCACAAATCAATGCTATCGTAATCTCTAACCCGAACCTTGAATCAGAGAAGTCAGATCAATACTCTTTAGGTCTTATTTATCAAGTAGCTGATAATATTGACTTTGAAATTGATTACTACAGCACTGAAATTACAAACCGTATCAGAGCGTTTGGTTCTCAAGCTATTATTGATGCGACGCTTCGCGGTGATGCACTTCCTCCTGCGTTTACAGTGACTCGTGCTCCTAATGGCGGTATCACTCAAGTAGTTCGTGGTTTTGGTAATGATGGTTCACTTGAAACAACAGGTATTGACTTCAAAGCCCGTTCACGTTTTGAGTTCAGTGACATGGGTTCATTAACAACAAACCTTCAAGTTTCTCATGTAATTGATTACAACATCGATGGTGGTAGAAACTTAACTAAAGATCCTGGTACGCCAAAACAACGTGTGACACTTTCTAATGTATATTCTTTAGATGACATTGATTTCACATGGAATTTGAGCATGGTTGGTAGTCAGTATGAAGATATTGATGCAGATGGTGTTGGTTCAGGTCATATCCCAACTTGGGTAACTCATGACTTACAAGTAGGTTATAGCACTCCTTGGAATGGTCGTATAAGTGTTGGTGCTCAAAATGCATTTGGTAAAGAGCCACCATTATTTTCATATGACGGTCGTGACTACAACTTCAACTTGTACAGTGGTTATGGGCGTGTAGCTTATATTAACTACAAGCAAAGTTTCTAATAAACATATTTATTAGTTAGATTAAAAGAGCGGCTTGCCGCTCTTTTTTATGTTCACAATAAATTAAACTAGGACTAAGTAATGCATTGGGATAGGTACTGGAGTGAAACAAAACGACTTTCTAGTTTCGAAGAGGATGGAAATGATTTTGGTTATCCAAATGAAGTTATGGATTTTTGGAAAGACCAACTAAATATTCGAAGTGATAAGTTGATTGTTTTGGATGCAGCAACAGGTAAAGGTGCCATAGCTGCTTATATAAAAGCAATACTAAATAGCCGCCATATACCTTCAATAATTCATGGCTGTGATTTAGCTGAGATTGAAACAGAAAGCCTGTATTTTCCACCTCAATTACAAACGCTGCTTGAAACTATTCGTTTTGATTATGGCGTAGGACTTGAAAAACTCCCTTATCATGACTCTTATTTTGATTTAGTTGTTAGCCAATTTGGCTTTGAATATTCAAATTGGGAATTATCAATTCCAGAAATAAATAGAGTGCTAAAGAAGGAGGGGCGTTTAATTTTTATGGCTCACCATGCTAAATCAATTGTCTCGCATAATAGTTTAGTTGGTATTGAAGTGCTTTCGAGCTTTATCGACAATGATGTTTTTCTAAAACTAAATGAGGTTATCTCGCTTAAATTAAATGGGGAAGATGACGCTTTTAAAGAGAAAAATAAAATGCTGATAAATGAATTAAATAGTTATGTAATTGACTCTGAAGAAAAAGCAGTTTGGTTTTTGGATATTGTAAATTCTATTTCAAAATTGATGCGTACAATAGATGAAACCAGCATTGAAAAAGTCCAGATATTAAGTAAATCAACTGTTTATCAGATAGGTAGGCTGAAGGATCAACTGGGTGTAGCCCAAGACACCCTTTCAATAAAGCAAAAGATAAACAAGTTTGATGGTTTGTTTAAAGTGTTAGATATAAAAGAGTTTTACATAGAGAAAACACTTTTCTCAAGTGTAGTAGTGCTTGAAAAAGCGTAATTTTCTCGAGCTGTTATTTTAATCATCAAGTCAGACGAGTTGATATTAATAAATACTAAATTGTTCAAGCTTATAATTATGCATTGTGAATGATATTTCATACCATAATGCGGCTATTTTAAAAATTAAATTAAATTTAACATTTAATTTAACATCTCTATATTTCGCCATATAAATAGGGGCGAAAAGAAGTTTCTATTGTAAATTATCTGTAACTAAACGAGTCATAAAAAATAAATGTAAAAGATAGAGTAAACATCGAGTTGACAGAGCTTGCAGCATTTAGCATTATTGGTGAGTTGACGCTTTTATAAAAAGCGTTGGTTCTGGTTGAGTTTTAATCAGCTTTAAATTCTAAAAAGTAACATTACTTAATTGGTTGGGAACTATGTCTGTTAAAATCAGAAAAAGTCTTGTAGCAACAGCGTTGGTTGGCGCATTTGCATTTGCAAGCAATAACGTGATGGCAGATCCTTTGAATGAACTTCACAAAGCTGAAGCGCAAATTCACAAGGCTGCTGTAAAATCACAAGCGAAAGTAGATAATGCTTTTGAGCAAACTCAAGAACTACTAGCTGAATACCGTTCAGTAGTAGACGAAAAAGAGATCTTAAAAGTATATAACGATCACGTTGCTAATTTGGTTGCAGACCAAAATGCAGGTATTGAATCGTTTAATCGTCAAATCGCGACTATCGACAAAACGAAACAAAACGTTGTGCCTTTGATGTATCGCATGATCGATACGCTTGAGCAATTCATCAAAGCGGACGTTCCTTTTGAGACAGAAAAACGTTTAGCGCGTGTAGAAAGACTTCGTGAAACAATGGTTAATTCTTCAGTAACTACATCTGAAAAATACCGTCAAGTTTTAGAAGCTTACTTAGTAGAGAAAGACTACAGCTCTATCGTTGCTTCTAGTCAAGGTACGTTGAAGTTAGATGGCCGTGAAATTACAGTTGACTTCGGTCGTGTAGGCCGCGTTGCTTATGTAGCTCAGTCTCTTGATATGAAACATGCTTGGGTATGGAACAATACATCTAAGTCATGGGATGAATTAGGTGAAGAATACCTGAAGCCTGTGAAAGAGATGATCCGTATGTCACGTAAACAAGCGTCATACGATCTTGTTAAACTACCAATCTTTGGCGCGGAGTAATATTAATGAAGAAACTTTTTAAAGGTTTTGCTGTCGCTGCAGCGTTATCTGTTTCTGCAGGCGCTGCGTTAAATGCTCACGCTAATACAGCTGAATTAGATAAAATCTTAGAGCAAGTTAAAAAAGAGCGTATCTCAGAAGGTAAAATTAATCAGCAACGTGAGCAAGAGTTTTTATCTGCTCGTTCTGATAAGCAAGCTTTATTGAATAATGGTAAGCGTGAACTTGCAGCTGAAAAAGCTCGCGGTGAGCAGCTTAAGAAGCAATATGCTCAAAATGAGCTTACGCTTGCAGCTAAAGAAACTGAGCTTGAAACAGCTAAAGGTACTTTAGGTGAAATGTTTGGTGTTGTACGTCGTGCAGCAGCTGAAACAATCGGTTCAATTGAAGCGTCTGTAGTAAGTGCTCAATTCCCTAATCGTGATGAAGTACTTCGTTCATTAGCAGCAGCTAAAGAACTTCCAACAACTCGTGAATTAGAAGAGTTATGGATTGGTCTTCAAACTGAAATGACTGAGTCAGCAAAAGTATCTACTTTTGATGTTGAAGTTGCACAACTTGATGGTGCTACAAGTGTTAAATCTGTAACACGTATCGGTACTTTCAACTTAATCAGTGAAGATGGTTACTTAATCTATCACCCAGAAACAAAACAGGTTCAACCGCTAGGTCGTCAACCTGATGCGTTTATTACCAATGCAGCAAACGAACTCCGTTCTGCTACAGCAGGTAGCTACGTAGGTTTCTTCGTGGATCCAACTCGTGGTTCAATTTTGCGTCTTAACACGCAAAAAGCAACACCGGAAGATCGTTTCCACCAAGGTGGTGAAGTAGGTTATATCATTGCTGTTTTATTAGTTATTGGTTTCATTATCGCGTTAGTACGTTTAATTGACCTTTCTCTAGTATCAAGCAAAATGAAAGCTCAACTTAAGAACCCTGGTTCAGCTAACGAAAACAATCCTCTTGGCCGTATCTTAAAAGTTTACCACGATAACAAACACCAAGATGTTGAGAACCTAGAGCTTAAATTAGATGAAGCGATTCTTCGTGAAACGCCACGTATTGAAGCAGGTATTAACATCATCAAGATTTTCGCTGCAATCGCACCGTTACTTGGTCTACTAGGTACAGTTGTTGGTATGATCGATACCTTCCAACAAATTACGTTATTTGGTACAGGTGATCCGAAGATCATGGCTGGTTCAATCTCTATGGCACTTGTAACAACTGCTCTAGGTCTGATCGCTGCATTACCATTAATTTTATTCCACGCTGTTGTTCATGGTCGTAGCAAGTCAATTGTTCACGTTCTTGAAGAACAAAGTGCAGGCATCATCGCTGCTCACGCGGAGAAGGAGAAAGCCTAATGCTATTCCTGATAGAGCTTTGGGAATCTGTCAGGGATTTTGTGGCAACAGGCGGCCAAGTTCTTTATGTGGTCGCAATAGCACTCTTTCTTATGTGGGTATTAATGATTGAGCGTTATTGGTTCTTAACTGCAGAATTTCCTCGTATGAGAAAATCGATTATTGCAAGTTGGGACGCCCGCCAGGATACAACTTCCTGGTATGCACACAGAATCCGTGATGCATGGATTTCTGACGCGGCTGAAAAATTAAATCAGCGTATGTTGTTGATAAAAACCTTAGTTGCTATCTGTCCATTAATTGGTCTGCTAGGCACTGTAACCGGTATGATTGCTGTTTTTGAAACAATGGCTAATCAAGGTACAGGTAATGCACGATTAATGGCAGCTGGTATTTCAATGGCTACTATCCCGACAATGGCTGGAATGGTTGCGGCACTATCTGGTGTTTTCTTTAGTACTCGTCTTGAAGCCAAGGCTAAAGTTGCTAAAGCAAAACTTGTAGATAGTCTGCCTCATCACTAGAGAGAGAGTTTAATATGGCACGTAAACAACGTTTCCGTGAAGACGAAGACGCAGCAGTAGATATGACACCGATGCTTGACATCGTATTTATCATGCTGATTTTCTTTATCGTGACGACATCATTCGTGAAAGAAGCGGGTATTGAAGTCAATAAACCAAAGGCAGCTCAGGCTAGCAAGCAAAAAAATGCAAATATCTTCGTTGCTATTCGTGACAACGGCGAGATTTGGATTGATAAGCAACAAGTCGATGTTGAGCGTGTAGCAGCTAAAATTGAGAGTTTACTTGCAGAGCAACCTACTGATGTTGTTATTATCCAAGCGGATAAAGAAGCAAAACATGGTGTTGTTGTAAAGGTAATGGATGCAATTAAAGCTACTGGTGACTTAAGAATATCAATAGCTGGAGACCAGTGATGATTCGTTTTCTGTTTTCACTTTTAGCAGGTGGGGCAGTTACTTTCGGCTTGTTCTTTTTCATGGCGTATCTTATCTCCGGTGGAGCAGATCGCGCACAAAATGAACAAGAGCAGATTATAGTCGAAATTATGACGAATCCGCCTGAATCCAAGGTGCAGCAGCGAAAGCGCGTTCCGCCGCCGCCGCCACCACCGCCGAAGCAGCCGCCTAAACCGCAGCCGCCTCAGCCGGAAAATAGTAATCCTAATGCAGGGATAACTTTTAATATGCCATCTATAAATATGGGTGGTCCATCAACTGGTTTATCAGGTCCGGGCGCATTTGGACGTGATGGAGATGCGACACCGATTGTTCGTATCGAACCTAAATATCCACCACAAGCAGCGCGTGATGGTAAAGAGGGTTGGGTTCAGCTTTCATTTACTATCAATGAGCTAGGTGGCGTTGATGATATTGAAGTTATTGCTGCTGAGCCAAGACGTCTATTCGATCGTGAGGCAAAAAGAGCACTTTCGAAGTGGAAGTACAAACCTAAAATTGTTGATGGTAAGCCTATCAAACAACCAGGGTTGCAAGTACAACTTGACTTTAAACTTAACCAAGATAACTAAGGAGGAATGGAATGAAAAACTTATCTAAAGTAACAGCTCTTGCACTACTTATTTCTCTTGGTGGTGGCTTAACAACAACTTCGGTGATGGCGAAGCCTAATTACGAAGAGATTGAAAAGCGAAAAAAAGCTAAAACTCAAGTTATGAGCGAGCGAGTAGGTAAAAAAGTGATGAAAGCTTTTGAACTATTCCAAGCCGAACCACAAGATATTCCAGGCGCAATAGCTGTACTTGCAGAGCTTGAACCATCAGATAAATTTGATGCCGCTACGGTGAATAATTATCTTGGCCAGATGTATGCGCAAATTGAGAAATATGATTTAGCTGCTAAACATTTAAAATTGGCAATTGATGGTGATGCTTTGAATTTCAAAGATCATGCTCAATCAATGCGCACTTTAGGCGATATTTACCTTAGTAACAAAAGGTTTAAAGAGGCTAAAGCATTATATCTAGGTTGGATTGACTTCACAGGTGAAGAAGATCCGCAAGTTTATCTTCGGATAGCTAATGTACACTACGAGTTAAAAGAGTATAAGCAAGTTATTGCACCTGCAGATCGTAATATTGACCTTCTGAGAGGAAAAGAGCCTAATAAGCAGGCTTTTGATATGAAGATTGGTGCATACAGCGAGCTTAAAGACTTTAAAAGTGCTGTTAAAGTAACTGAAGAAGTTCTAAAAACTTGGCCTGAGAAGCCAAAATCTTGGACTTTACTCGGTCGTTTCTATATGCAAGTGGAAGATTATAAAAAAGGTCTTTCTACTATGGAAATCGCATATAAAAATGGTTACTTTGACTCAGAAACTGACTATCGTATTTTAGCGAGCCTTTATTCACTTAATGATATTCCTTGGAAAGCGGGTTTAACGCTCGAGAAGGCATTGAAAGATGATAAAATTAAGCGTAATAAAGACAATGTTAATGCAATGGCTAGCTATTTCCATCAAGCTAAGGAAATCTCTAAAGCTGCTAAGTATTATCAAGAAGCTGGCGCATTTGAGAATGATGCAGAACTTTATCGTAAAGCAGGCTCAATCCTTCTCAGAATAGAGAAGTATTCACAGTCCGTCACTGCGTTAAATAAAGCTCTTGAATTAGGCACTAAAAAAGAAGGTACAACTTACACCGACTTGGCTGAAGCGTATTATCACCAAGAGAAGTATAAGCAAGCTTATGTTGCAATTAAAAAAGCAATGGAAGACCCTTCTACACGTAAATTTGCTCAAGGTTGGTCTGTATTTATTAAAGACAAAGCTGCACGCAAAGGCGTAAAGATTTAACTTATGCTAATAAAAAAGCCCCGAAAGGGGCTTTTTTTTAAACTGATTTTTACTCAATTAGTGTTGTGTATATTGGGTTATTTTAAAACTATTTACGCCGTTGAGCTCTGCTGCGTGTAATACTCCTAAGGTCTCTTGGAAAAACATTTCTATATTCACTGTATCATTAGGATGGACATTAACAGCACCGTAGCAGATATTCACAGCGCCAAAACTCTCGCCTAAAGCCGTCTTGATAGCCGCTTGAATTCTTTCAATTATGACATTAGTACCACCTTGATTTAATCCAAACAGACCTAACGCAAAATAGTTATCATTAAACCGACAGACTAGATCGGTGCTACGGTATGTTTGAAGTTTAAGGATGTTAGCTAATTCAACAAAGAGTATTTTTTGTTGTTCATCTCTAAGATTTACATGAGGATCCACAAGTATTACAGTTAGTGCATCCTGATCGCGAATTAATCGATGCCATTCTCGGTTAAACACTTCCATAAAGTACGCTTGATTGTATAATCCTGTGTCATGATCTCGGAATGATGCATTTTGGAACGAAAAAATCATTTTGCTACCTCACACGCTATTTTCACACTTTAAGGTTAGATGAACTTGTTCAAAATTACTCAGTTATTATCAATATTTATCTTATTTAATTTAGTTGGCTGCTCAGAACCTATTGCCCACATACCGGACTCAAAACAGCAAATAGTTGAACACTTAAAGCTAAATAACAACTGGTTGTATGTGACATCTAAAAAGCAGTTAGTTGACTCACCACTGCCATTTAATGAAGAGTACCTCGAGAAACGACATGTGTTATACGATCATTTACTGCAATTTAATCTCGATAATTCAATACAAAAACAATTAGAGTACTTAATAATCGAAGAGCGTTTTGCTGAGCGGTTTTACCCCTGGCCGCCGAATCAAAATGTCCTGTTGCCGCTAGTCGAGAATTGGCAGGGAGCAGCATCAGAAATTTTAGCCGATAAAACGATCACTTGGCTTAAATTTGTTGAAGATACACTCACTCAAAATCGAAATGACAAACTGGCTTTAAATCGAATTGAGCTTAATCAAATCAATGAGTTTGTTTTTGATGTAAAAAAACAGCTAGAAGTATCGAGTTATGCTAATAAAGCAGCTCAGCAATTATTAGTACAGTTAGATCATTTTCATGCATTTTTATCAGGCTATAGACCTAGATCAACCATTAGTATGTCTCAGCAACCGAATGGTTCAAGCTGGTATCAAGCTAAAATAAATTATTATTCAGGACAGTCAAAAAGCCCAAATGAGTGGCTAAATGACATTGTTGTGGCACATATTGATATTATTAAGAGTGAGGAAGAGCTTTCTTCGTTACTGGATGATACTTTGCAGCATGCTCTAACAGTTGATCAACTGTTAACTCTATTTAATGCTTCTAAAACAAGAGATGGTCTTGATTGGCGAACACATTACGTTGATGTTGTGGCAGCATTTCAGTCGGTTGAACTTTCTAGCCTTACTCCAGCTCATCGAAAAATTGCACTTACATTGGCTAATGTTGATTTAGGAATCCATTATCAGTCATGGTCTTATCAGCATGCAGAGCAATTTTTAAAAGATCAGCTCAACTTAGATCAACAGCAATCTAAAGTTTTGATTCACTTTATTGTCTTGCAGCCAGGTGTGTCCATTGCACCTGCCACTCAGTTGTATCTTTAACGCTCGCAAAGTCCGCAGCGTTGTTTGGTTGGATCTTTTTTTAGCTCATCAAGTGAGATAGGTTCTTCACAGTCTGCGCAATAGCCATATTGACCAATATCAAATTGACACAGTGCAGCTTCTACTTTTGTTAATTCCTTTACTAGAGTTGTGTGATCGGGTGACACATTATGCTCGAGTAGCTCCACCCAACTTGTTTGTGGATGGCTTTTCAATGTTTCGGCTAAATTTTTCTCAGCCGAAATGGTTGAATTCGATAGACATTCAAGCAATTCTTCTTGGATGCGATTTAATTGGACTATTAAATGTGCTTTTAATGAGTTTAACGCATAGGCCATATGGCACCTCCTGTTTTATGCAAAGCAGTATAGGAGGTGTCGATTTGATTCAGCATGATTTGAATCAACTTAGCCGATATTAGCGTGACCTTTTACAATTTCAAGTACGGCTGCATTTTCATGAAGTCGCTTAATATCTTCAAATAAAGTGACAGCTTCAGGGTAGTTTAATTTAAGATAGGCCAACCATTGCTTTGTACGCGACGCGAAATATTGACTATTTTTATCACCACAGCTATGCATGCCTGATTCCAAAATTTGTAGCAGTAAATCTTTCCACTCAAGCGGCTTATAGGGTTGATTAATGTTACTCATCGCAATCTCTTTGGCTAAATCGGGTTGAGCTAATGCACCACGTCCTAGCATGACATCTGTACAACCACTTCGCAGTTTGCATCGTTGGTAATCATCGACCGACCACACTTCGCCATTGGCGACCACTGGTAAGCTTTTTTGCGCTTTAAGTGGTAGAATTTTTTCCCAATATGCAGGGGGTCGGTACCCATCTTTTTTAGTGCGAGCATGAATTGCAATACTTGAAGCATTTGCACTGGCTACGGCATCGAAAATCTCTTGGCTTAAGCTGTCGTCATCAAATCCTAAACGAACCTTTGCTGTCACTTCATGGGCAGGATCAACAGCATCGCGAACAGCTTTTACAATTGCATAAATGATTTCAGGATCTTTGAGTAATACAGCTCCGCCGCGGCTCTTATTCACAGCTTTAGCTGGGCAACCAAAATTCAGGTCAATACCATGAGAGCCAAGTTCAATGGCCCTGACAGCATTTTGGGCGAGCCAATGGGGTTCTTGACCTAATAGCTGAATACGAACAGATGTGCCAGAACGAGTTTTCCCATGTTGATTGAGCTCTGGGCAATAACGAAAAAAGACTCGAGGAGGGAGCAATTGATCAACAATACGGATAAACTCAGTGACACAGAGATCAAATCCACCTAAATCAGTTAGAAATTGACGCATCTGGAAATCAACGACGCCCTCCATTGGGGCTAATATTAGCTTCATATTCTCCATGAGCACACAATAAAAAAGATGGCGCATTATACCTAAGCAGCTTAGATATCATAGTGCGTTTGGCGTTCTTTTTAACAAGCTTAATGAATGAGAATTTAATCAATAGCCCTTAATTTACTTGATATAAATAATATTTAAGATCATAGTTTTAACTTATTTATTAAATTTTTTAAAAATATCTGAAAGAAAATAAAAACTCGGCAGGTCTTATTACCTAAGTCAACTTAATTACGCAGTATCAACAACAAGAGAATCTGTTATGAAAAATTTGAAAAAAAACTCAGTCGCATTAACTTTAGGTGCAGTTGTGATTGGAACATCTGCTTTAACTTCTGTAAATGCTGAAGCAAACCCCTTTTTGATGTCTGCAATGGTGAGCGGATATCAACTTGATGCAGAAGAAGTAAATGACATTGTTGTGGCACATATTGATATTATTAAGAGTGAGGAAGAGCTTTCTTCGTTACTGGATGATACTTTGCAGCATGCTCTAACAGTTGATCAACTGTTAACTCTATTTAATGCTTCTAAAACAAGAGATGGTCTTGATTGGCGAACACATTACGTTGATGTTGTGGCAGCATTTCAGTCGGTTGAACTTTCTAGCCTTACTCCAGCTCATCGAAAAATTGCACTTACATTGGCTAATGTTGATTTAGGAATCCATTATCAGTCATGGTCTTATCAGCATGCAGAGCAATTTTTAAAAGATCAGCTCAACTTAGATCAACAGCAATCTAAAGTTTTGATTCACTTTATTGTCTTGCAGCCAGGTGTGTCCATTGCACCTGCCACTCAGTTGTATCTTTAACGCTCGCAAAGTCCGCAGCGTTGTTTGGTTGGATCTTTTTTTAGCTCATCAAGTGAGATAGGTTCTTCACAGTCTGCGCAATAGCCATATTGACCAATATCAAATTGACACAGTGCAGCTTCTACTTTTGTTAATTCCTTTACTAGAGTTGTGTGATCGGGTGACACATTATGCTCGAGTAGCTCCACCCAACTTGTTTGTGGATGGCTTTTCAATGTTTCGGCTAAATTTTTCTCAGCCGAAATGGTTGAATTCGATAGACATTCAAGCAATTCTTCTTGGATGCGATTTAATTGGACTATTAAATGTGCTTTTAATGAGTTTAACGCATAGGCCATATGGCACCTCCTGTTTTATGCAAAGCAGTATAGGAGGTGTCGATTTGATTCAGCATGATTTGAATCAACTTAGCCGATATTAGCGTGACCTTTTACAATTTCAAGTACGGCTGCATTTTCATGAAGTCGCTTAATATCTTCAAATAAAGTGACAGCTTCAGGGTAGTTTAATTTAAGATAGGCCAACCATTGCTTTGTACGCGACGCGAAATATTGACTATTTTTATCACCACAGCTATGCATGCCTGATTCCAAAATTTGTAGCAGTAAATCTTTCCACTCAAGCGGCTTATAGGGTTGATTAATGTTACTCATCGCAATCTCTTTGGCTAAATCGGGTTGAGCTAATGCACCACGTCCTAGCATGACATCTGTACAACCACTTCGCAGTTTGCATCGTTGGTAATCATCGACCGACCACACTTCGCCATTGGCGACCACTGGTAAGCTTTTTTGCGCTTTAAGTGGTAGAATTTTTTCCCAATATGCAGGGGGTCGGTACCCATCTTTTTTAGTGCGAGCATGAATTGCAATACTTGAAGCATTTGCACTGGCTACGGCATCGAAAATCTCTTGGCTTAAGCTGTCGTCATCAAATCCTAAACGAACCTTTGCTGTCACTTCATGGGCAGGATCAACAGCATCGCGAACAGCTTTTACAATTGCATAAATGATTTCAGGATCTTTGAGTAATACAGCTCCGCCGCGGCTCTTATTCACAGCTTTAGCTGGGCAACCAAAATTCAGGTCAATACCATGAGAGCCAAGTTCAATGGCCCTGACAGCATTTTGGGCGAGCCAATGGGGTTCTTGACCTAATAGCTGAATACGAACAGATGTGCCAGAACGAGTTTTCCCATGTTGATTGAGCTCTGGGCAATAACGAAAAAAGACTCGAGGAGGGAGCAATTGATCAACAATACGGATAAACTCAGTGACACAGAGATCAAATCCACCTAAATCAGTTAGAAATTGACGCATCTGGAAATCAACGACGCCCTCCATTGGGGCTAATATTAGCTTCATATTCTCCATGAGCACACAATAAAAAAGATGGCGCATTATACCTAAGCAGCTTAGATATCATAGTGCGTTTGGCGTTCTTTTTAACAAGCTTAATGAATGAGAATTTAATCAATAGCCCTTAATTTACTTGATATAAATAATATTTAAGATCATAGTTTTAACTTATTTATTAAATTTTTTAAAAATATCTGAAAGAAAATAAAAACTCGGCAGGTCTTATTACCTAAGTCAACTTAATTACGCAGTATCAACAACAAGAGAATCTGTTATGAAAAATTTGAAAAAAAACTCAGTCGCATTAACTTTAGGTGCAGTTGTGATTGGAACATCTGCTTTAACTTCTGTAAATGCTGAAGCAAACCCCTTTTTGATGTCTGCAATGGTGAGCGGATATCAACTTGATGCAGAAGAAGGCAAATGCGGCGAAGGAAAATGTGGCGAAGGTAAAAAAGCCGCTAAAGAAGGCAAGTGCGGCGAAGGAAAATGTGGCGAAAGTAAAAAAGCGGCTAAAGAAGGCAAGTGCGGTGAAGGAAAATGTGGCGAAGGTAAAAAAGCCGCTAAAGAAGGCAAGTGCGGTGAAGGAAAATGTGGCGAAGGTAAAAAAGCCGCTAAAGAAGGCAAATGTGGTGAAGGAAAATGTGGCGAAGGCAAAAAAGCCGCTAAAGAAGGCAAGTGCGGTGAAGGAAAATGTGGCGAAGGTAAAAAAGCCGCTAAAGAAGGCAAGTGCGGCGAAGGAAAATGTGGTGAAGGTAAAAAAGCCGCTAAAGAAGGCAAGTGCGGCGAAGGAAAATGTGGTGAAGGTAAAAAAGCCGCTAAAGAAGGCAAGTGCGGCGAAGGAAAATGTGGTGAAGGTAAAAAAGCCGCTAAAGAAGGCAAGTGCGGCGAAGGAAAATGTGGTGAAGGTAAAAAAGCCGCTAAAGAAGGCAAGTGCGGCGAAGGAAAATGTGGTGAAGGTAAAAAAGCCGCTAAAGAAGGCAAGTGCGGCGAAGGAAAATGTGGTGAAGGTAAAAAAGCCGCTAAAGAAGGCAAGTGCGGCGAAGGAAAATGTGGTGAAGGTAAAAAAGCCGCTAAAGAAGGCAAGTGCGGCGAAGGAAAATGTGGTGAAGGTAAAAAAGCCGCTAAAGAAGGCAAGTGCGGCGAAGGAAAATGTGGTGAAGGTAAAAAAGCCGCTAAAGAAGGCAAGTGCGGCGAAGGAAAATGTGGTGAAGGTAAAAAAGCCGCTAAAGAAGGCAAGTGCGGCGAAGGCAAATGTGGTGGAATGCAATAATTTGTTAAGTTAGTTTTCTTTAATTGGCCAGCAACGCTGGCCATTTATTTTTTAAATCTAGGTATTTGTGTGAGTAAAGTAGAATTGATTGGTAGGGCCGGACTTGGTCTTCGACGTGAAATGCTCGATGATATGGCATCTTTAACAACCGAGAGGCCTGATTTTTTAGAAGTCGCACCAGAGAATTGGTTGGTGTTAGGTGGTAAATTTGGCAAGCAATTTAGGTCGTTAACTGAGCAGTACTCGTTTGTTTGTCATGGGCTATCTTTATCGCTTGGATCTCCGGATCCTATCGATATCAATTTTGTAAAACAGCTTAAAATATTTTTTAAACAACATGATATTAAAATTTATAGCGAGCATTTAAGCTACTGTTCGGGTAATGGCCATTTGTATGATTTAATGCCGATCCCTTTTTCTGAAGAATCTGCTCACTACGTAGCTGATAGAATTAAATTAGTGCAAGATATTTTAGAGCAACGCATTGCAGTCGAAAATGTCTCTTATTATGCAGCACCTGATCAAAAAATGTCAGAAATCGATTTTACCAATATGGTTCTCGAATTATCGGATTGTGACTTATTACTTGATGTGAACAATATTTACGTAAATTCAGTTAATCATGATTATGATGCCTCAGCTTTCTTAAAAGCCTTACCGAGTCAGCGCATTGCTTATGGGCATATCGCAGGACATTATAATGAAGCTGAAGATTTAATTATTGACACTCACGGTGATGATGTCATTGAACCTGTTTGGAAGTTGTTAGCACAGGCGTATCAGCATCATGGTATTTTCCCGACGTTGTTAGAACGGGATTTTAATTTGCCGCCAATCGATGAACTGTTAGAAGAAGTACAAAAAATTCGAGCCATCCAAGGTATGGCTAGTCAATCAGAGCAATTGAAATGAATAACTTTCAGCGTACTCAACAACAATTCATGGCACATATTCGCGATCCCATTAACCATGAAGCGCCTGATGGTATAGAAGATCGCCGCATGGCTATTTATCGTGATCTTTTCTTTAATAATATCGAAGGGTTTATAAGTTCTGGTTTCCCTGTTTTGAAATCATTGTATTCACAAGAGCAATGGACAGAACTTGTTCGTTTGTTTTTTAAGAATCATCACTGTGAATCTCCTTATTTTTTACATATAGCGCAAGAGTTTTTAGATTTTCTTTCGCAAAGCTACCAACCGATAGACAATGATCCTCCTTATTTACTCGAACTTGCTCATTACGAGTGGGTTGAATTAGCACTTTCAATCGAAGATGAAGACTTAACAGAAAAACAACTTCAAGAAAATAACATAGCCAAAGAGCCACTATGTTTAAGTCATTTAGCATGGAATTTGAGCTACCAATACCCTGTTCAGTTTATAAGTGAAGACAACTCAAACCCTGATATTGTAGAGCAGGGTAATTACATTGTTGTCTATCGGGATGAGCAAGATGAGATCCAATTTATTGCCATTAATGTAATGACAGCGTTATTGTTGCAAATTATTGAGCAAGAACCTGGGCTATTGTTAGAACAGGTCGTCTCGCGAGTCCATCATCAAGTCGCGCATTTAAGTTTCGAGGTCATATTACAAGGCGCGCAGACTATTATTAATGATTTAGGTGCTAGAAAAATAATCGTTACACGTTAGAAAAATGAGTTCTCATCTTTATTAACCGCGTCGCTTGAACTATTATTGCGCGCGTCGTAGTCGTGTTTAATATAGAGGTAGTCGTAATGGCACATAAAGGTGAATTTAAAGACCCGTTTAACGTTAAATATTTTTTAGCATTTTTAGTTGTTTTTGCAGTAATAGGCTGTTTGAATGGGATACTCGGATGGGTTAAGGTACTATCAGTATAATAGTATCGCATCCACAGGCTGCTCAGGCAGCCTTTTTTAATGCCTAAAATTATTCAGGGCTGCCTATTTGGCAGAAAATTTGTATAATTGCCCTTTAGTAAAGAGTGAGAAAATTAACATGTCACAGTCTACCTTAGACTACATTAAAAGCAGCATTGCGACTGTTCCAGATTATCCTAAAGCGGGTATCATGTTTCGTGATGTCACGAGTCTAATTGCAGATCCAAAAGCCTTCCAAGCGGTTACAAATTTATTTATTGCGGCATATCAAGATAAAGGCTTTACAAAAATTATCGGTACAGAGTCACGAGGATTTATCTTTGGTGCACCTTTGGCGGTTGCTTTAGGTATTCCATTTATTCCTGTTCGTAAACCTGGAAAACTTCCAAGAGAAGTAATCAGCCAAGCGTATCAATTAGAATATGGTGAAGATATTCTTGAAATTCATACTGACGCTATTGTAGCAGGTGACAAAGTTTTATTAGTAGATGACTTATTAGCTACCGGTGGTACGATAGAAGCGACCTATAAGCTGGTAGAGCGTTTAGGTGGTCATGCTTCTGATGCTGCGTTTGTTGTTTCTTTGCCAGAATTAGGCGGAGAGCAGCGAATTGAGAAATTAGGCATTAATATTTTAAAATTAGTTGAGTTTGAAGGCGAATAAGCCATGAGTTATCAGGTCCTTGCACGAAAATGGCGACCACAAAATTTCCACCAGTTAGTGGGGCAAGAGCATGTTAAACAAGCATTAATCAATGCCTTAACACAGCAACGCTTGCACCATGCATATTTGTTCACTGGTACACGTGGCGTGGGTAAAACAACCATCGCAAGGATCTTTGCTAAAAGTCTTAACTGTGAACTGGGCATAACTGCAACGCCTTGCGGCATGTGCAGTGCCTGCCAAGATATAGAAGCAGGACGTTATATTGATTTATTAGAAATCGATGCCGCATCGCGAACAAAAGTCGAAGATACCCGAGAAATTCTTGATAATGTGCAGTATGCGCCCACCCGAGGGCGCTACAAAGTATATCTCATCGATGAAGTTCACATGCTCTCAAAACACAGCTTTAATGCATTGCTTAAAACCCTCGAAGAGCCTCCTGAACACGTTAAATTTTTGCTAGCAACCACAGATCCGCAAAAGTTGCCGGTCACAATTTTATCGCGTTGTTTACAGTTTAATTTGAGTGCACTGTCTAGAACTGAAATTTCGACACAGCTTCATCATGTTCTCGGACAAGAGCAGATTGCATTTGACGATCAGGCTTTGGCTTTGTTGGCAAAAGCAGCTGATGGCAGTATGCGTGATGCCCTAAGTTTAACTGACCAAGCCATTGCACAAACAAACGGACAGGTGATGTCGAGCCAAGTTAAAGCGATGCTTGGTTTGATGGACAGTGCGTGGGCCAAGCGCCTTCTCATCAGCATTGTCGCAAATGAAGGTGTGCAACTTTTAGAGATTGTGGCTGATTTAGCAAAACACAATGCAAACAGTAAATCGGTGTTAGATGATTTATTGAGTTTGACGCATTTGTTATTACTGACACAGCTGGTACCTGAGGCCGCATCGCTGAGTGATGAAGATGCACCTTTTATCAATGAAATGAGCCAACTTATTTCACCGCAACAGGTTCAGGTGTATTACCAACTTTTATTAGGTGGTAAAAAAGATTTGCAGTGGGCGCCAGATGAACGTTTAGGTCTAGAAATGGTGTTATTGAGACTATTAGCTTTTGAGCCCTCATCAACTGTGAATCATGCGACTGTACCTGCTGAATCACCGTCGCGTTCAGCGGGGGCGATGAGCAATATTCGCGAGCTTCTTGCGCAATCATCATCGGCTGATAACTTAGCTAATTCTTCAGCATCGAGTAAACCAGCACCAAGGCTTACAGTTCCTCCAATAGTACCGCAGCAATCACACGATGCACTCAATGAGTTTTTAACACATGAACTGGATACTGATAATGAAGATTCGCAACTAAGTAGCCAGTTAACTGATGTACTTAGTCAAGCGGATGCACTTCGTTCTGCATCAGAACAACAATTTGAACAACATGCCACTTCTCATGTTCAGACAGAGTTGGCCGTTGCTGAACATGGTGCTGAGGTTACTCAAGTTAATGAGTCGAAGGCCATGCTGTCAGAGCTAGAATCTTCATCTGCGCGACACAATCAAATAGATGAGGGTGTAAAAGAGAATCCGAATGAAGAGCAAAGTGCTCATTCGGCGACAGTTGAGCATAACTTAGTAACTTCCCTTGAAAGCAAAATGTCTGGTGCGCAATCTGCCATTGCGGCAATTTTGCGCAATCGAAATGTTTCCGGCTCTGGTCAACTGCACAGTGGCCAATCCGAAAATCAAGCTACCTCTCAGCAACAGGTGCCACCTGAGGTAAAAAAGACTGAGCCCCAGCAAGGGGGCTTAGAAGCTGTTGAGTCAGCACCTGTTAGTAGCCAGCAACCAGCAGCTAGGCAAAGAGCTGACTTGAAATCACGACATGTGATGGATCCGGCAAACTTAGCGCCAGAATTATTAGTTCAGATTAGCGAACAAGTATCTGAACCCGATGAGGTTGAAGTCGAAGAAATTGCAATTCCTGAAGGGTTCATTAGCCCTTTGACAGAGATCCGCTTTGCTCATCAACAAGACCACTGGGCGCAGTTAATCGAACAGATGGCATTGGGAGGGCGGATACGCCAGTTTGCGTTGCATGGTGTCTATCAACGCAACGACAACCAGGTTTATTTAAAGGTTGATGCCACTCAGCAACACTTAGATAGCCAAGTAATGCGTGATAAATTGACTGAATCCTTGAGTGAAACACTTGAGAGCGCGATTGTATTGCAGATAGACTTTATTGAAAGTGTTGAAAATACGCCATATCGTATCCAGCAAGATTTAGACGAAAAGCGTTGGCATCATGCGAAACAAGTAATTGAAAATGATGAAATTACTGTACAATTTCAACAACGTTTTTCAGCAACCATAGATGAAAATACTATCCGGGCATTGTAATTTACAGACGAAGTGATTATCGTGGCCAGATCAAACTTAGACAAAGAGAGAACTAATTATGATGAAAGGTGGAATGGGTAACCTAATGAAGCAAGCGCAGCAAATGCAAGAGCGCATGCAAAAGGCCCAAGATGAAATAGCTAATATGGAAGTCGTCGGTGAATCAGGTGCAGGTCTGGTAAAAGTCACTATGTTGGGTAACCACAATGTTCGTCGTGTTGAGCTTGATGAAAGCTTGATGGAAGATGATAAAGATATGATCGAAGACTTATTGGCTGCAGCAGTGAATGATGCTGTGCGTCGCGTTGAAGAGCAAAGTAAAGAACGCATGGCAAAAGTAACTGGAGGCATGCAAATGCCGCCAGGTTTCAAAATGCCATTTTAAGTACGAGTTATGAAACTTTCAGCCAATTTGACTCAACTTATCAGTAGTCTGCGTTGTTTACCAGGCATCGGACCTAAATCTGCACAGCGTATTGCTTTTCATCTTTTAGAAAGGGATCGTGAAGGCGGAACTCAGTTGGGTCATGCACTGACCAATGCAATGAACAAAGTGGGGCATTGCCAAACGTGTCGTACATTTTGCGAAGAGCCAATCTGTGAGCTTTGTCAAAATCCGAAACGGATTGACTCAGGGCTTTTATGTGTGGTCGAGTCACCCTCTGATGTACTCGCGATAGAGCAAACTGCACAATTTGCAGGGCGTTATTTTGTGCTAATGGGTCATTTGTCGCCACTGGATGGAATTGGCCCAAATGAAATTGGTTTGGATGAGCTTGAATTGCAATTTGCCAAAGGCGATATTCAAGAGGTGATTTTAGCCACCAATCCAACAGTAGAGGGCGAAACTACCGCGCATTATATTGCTGAGCTCTGTCAAAAATATCAGATTTCAGCATCGCGTATTGCACATGGTGTGCCGGTGGGAGGTGAGCTTGATTTGGTTGATGGCAAAACGCTTGCTCATGCCTTTAACGGCCGTAAAGTCGTAGCTATTGACTAAATAATGATGTTGAAAGTTAAACAAAAAACCAACCCTTAGGTTGGTTTTTTTGTTTTCAGAGCATTGAATTTTAAAAATCCCCTTGAAGTCTGTTTTGCGACCCCCATATACAGTGCATATCCACTTGGTTATCGCATTTACATGGAGAACGCAATGACAGCAACTCAAAAAGAAACATTAGGCTTTCAAACCGAAGTCAAACAATTATTGAACCTAATGATCCACTCACTTTATTCGAATAAAGAAATTTTTCTTCGTGAATTAGTGTCAAACGCCTCAGATGCTGCAGATAAACTGCGCTTTTTAGCTTTATCAAATGGTAACCTCTATCAAGGTGATGCTGATTTAAAAGTACGAGTCAGTGCTGATAAAGAAAAAAATACTGTGACCATTTCAGACAATGGCATAGGGATGACACGTGATGAAGTGATCAGCTCTCTAGGCACAATCGCAAAATCAGGCACTGCAGAGTTTTTCAAAAACTTGACTGGCGATCAGGCAAAAGATTCACAGTTAATTGGTCAATTCGGTGTTGGTTTTTACTCAGCGTTTATCGTTGCAGAATCAGTGACGGTACGTACACGTAAAGCGGGTGAAGATAAAGCGATTGAATGGCACTCACAAGGTGAAGGTGAGTACACATTAGAAGAAATCGAAAAAGAAACACGTGGTACAGAAATCACGCTGCATCTTCGTGAAGAAGAAACTGAATTTGCCGATAATTTCCGCCTGAAAAGCATTATTACAAAATACTCAGATCACATTTCTATTCCCGTTGAAATGTGGCAAGACGAAACGCCAGAGTCAGAAGGTCCTGACGGAGAAAAAATCCCAGCAGTACCCGGAGAATGGCAAGCAATCAATAAAGCGACGGCTTTGTGGACTCGTGATAAGTCAGAAGTGTCTGATGAAGAATACAAAGAGTTTTATAAACATGTGAGCCATGATTGGGAAGAGCCATTATCATGGGCACACAACAAGGTTGAAGGTAAAACTGAATATACTAGCTTATTGTATATCCCTAAAAAAGCGCCATTTGATTTATGGAATCGTGAGCGTCAAAGTGGCTTAAAATTATATGTGCAACGTGTCTTCATTATGGATGATGCTGAGCAATTCATGCCAAGCTACTTACGTTTTGTAAAAGGCTTATTAGATTCGAATGATTTACCGCTTAATGTGTCACGTGAAATTTTACAAGATAACAAAGTCACGCAAGCTATCCGTAAAGGTTGTACGTCGCGCGTGTTAAAAATGCTTGAGCGTATGGGCAAAAACCGCCCAGAAGAGTATCAAACATTTTGGGATGAATTTGGTCAAGTGATCAAAGAAGGCCCAGCAGAAGACATGGCCAATAAAGACGCAATCGCTAAATTATTACGCTTTGCTTCAACAGAAACAAATGAAAGTACGCAAACTGTTTCGCTTGAAGAATATATCGCTCGCATGAAAGAGGGCCAAGAAAAAATCTATTACGTAGTCGCTGATAGTTTTGGTGCAGCTAAAAACTCACCGCATTTGGAAATTTTCCGCAAGAAAGGTATTGAAGTCTTGTTGCTTTCAGATCGCGTTGATGAGTGGATGATGAGCCACTTAACTGAGTTTGATGGTAAACAACTAAGTTCAGTGACACGTGGTGATCTTGACCTTGGAAAGCTTGATGATGAACAAGATAAGCAAGAGCAAGAAAAATCAGAGCAAGCGGTTGAAGGCCTGATTGAGCGCGTCAAAACAGTGCTGGCTGATAAAGTAAAAGAAGTCCGTTTCACTCATCGTTTAACCGACTCACCGGCTTGTGTGGTGACTGATGAAAATGACATGAGTTCACAGATGGCGAAGTTAATGGCATCTGTCGGGCAAGCAATTCCAGAGTCTCAGCCTATTTTTGAGTTAAACCCAGAGCATCAATTGGTAACGCATCTAAATGAGTTACAAGATGAAGACAAGTTTGCTCAGTGGTCAGAAGTGCTGCTTGATCAAGCGTTACTCGCTGAGCGCGGTAGCTTAAAAGATCCTGCAGGTTTTGTGAGTCGTTTAAACAAATTAATGCTTGATTTAAGTAAGTAATAACTAACAAGTTTGAATAGAAAAAGGAGAGCCAGCGCTCTCCTTTTTTTGACTGATTGTGGAAGAAAATCTCTGTTGATCATTTACTTATTGATAGTTGTAAGTTTTTGATCATAGTTGTAAGTTTCTGATCGATACCTTCAAGACCGTTGCCAATATTATTTACCACTTAAACTAAGTGGTAAATAATAATAAGGGCGATTGCAATTCCATCAATTATATTTATCTACGACGGCTTGTAAACTTCATCCAAAGAGGAACATCGCCTTTATCGTCTCTTGTCCATCCAAAACGGCATCTATTTCTAGTACAAGAGTTTCCTGGAATATTTGAAATCGCAGATCCATTGTATAAACCAGACTCTTTCAGGTTACTTATCAACTCTTTGATTTTCAGTTCACTATCAAATGACTCAGCAGCTATTATCTCTATATTTGGATCTATATATAAAAGTTTAGTATCGACATTTTGTCCATCTAAAATAGCAGCTAGCTTAGTTAAGTTTTCATTAGCACCTTCGACTCCTCTAATTGCTAATGTTTTATACATCATTGCAGCAGAGAACAAATCAACATTCGTACCAATTCCATGCTCGTAAAATACAGCTAATAGCTCATATGCTGGAAGATACGTTGATTCTTTAGCTTGTAAAAGTAACTGAAATGAAGCTTTATCTGAAACAGGGTTATTCTCTTTAAAGAGTAACTTAGCTTTGTCAACTAAAGCTGGTGGAAAATTTTGAGAAACAGCTCTATCCAAAAGGTCATTTGATCGAGCTATATCTTGCTCAAAAATGAAGCCTTTTCTTAACCAAAGTGACATTTCACGAAGAGCTACAGGATCTCGCCATTTTGCCGCTTTAAGCATAAACCTTTTAGCTTGTTCATGATTTTCTTCAACTCCATCACCATTAGCGAAGGCTATAGCAAGTAAGACTGCAGCTTCACTACTTCCGTGATCCCCAAGACGCATCAACTTCTTAAAATCTGATGTACAATCTTCAGTATCACATTGGTATTCATTACTATTTACAGATTCACTTTTAGCGTTCACAGTAAAAGTTAAAGCTGCCGAGAGAAAACCAAAATAAATATATTTAGATAAGGTATTTTTCATAGATGTCCTTAAAAATGATGTAACCTTTAAGAAACCTATCATTAAATAAACAATCTAACAAACAAAAATTAACTTTTTAGAAACAAAACCGTAGAAGCAGATAGATCGATAGTCACTTATTAATTGAAAGCTCATACCGTTAAACAAGCGGTATGGGTTAATAGATAAGCACACACTGTCTGAAAGATTGCATGTGCTTATCTGAAACTCAATCTAGTCGAACTAGCAATTAAGCGCTTTAAGCGCCCGAGATAAATATTGTCCTGTTTGTAAGTCAGCTTTCACTTTTAATACATTGGCTTTCATTTGTGCGATTTGCTCAGGAGTTAATTCACTTAAACGCTGTTTTATTTCTTTTAATGAACTGACTTTAAAACCAATGCCTGCTGTTTCGACAAAGTCAGCCATGGCTGCTTTATCCCAAATAATGATCGGCATTTCACACAGTAGATATAAAGAAAGCTTGTGTGGATTGTTATATTGCAGGTATTGACCCGTTTCACCATCGCAAGAGTCGAGAGAATTCCCGTACCAAACGAGACCAAAATCCCCATCGATGCAATCAATGACTTTATCTGCAGGAAAACAACCTTTGTAATCAAGGCGTGTATTTTCGCGATCATGTATTTTGCTTGCATCGAATCCGACACCATAGAGATCGAATTTAAAATTTCCGCGTTCCAAATGATCAAGCTCATAAATAAAAGGCCCCATGTTGCCGGCAAAGACGACCCTTATTTGTTCAACGTTGATAGGTGTTCTGACCGCCTGAGGTTGATCGGTATGTAAATAATCAAACGCCTCAATATTGGCTAATTGCGGTTTGATATTTTGTTGTTCAAACCACGCACGCATTTTATCATTGTGGACAATTAACTTATCTGATTGGTTGAGAATAGCGATTTCCTTTTCAGAAAACCCATATTTACCTTTAAGGCTGCGAACATCATGCACTATGGTCAATACGTCACATTTTTTTAGTTTTGCACCCCAAAGACAGTAGCCATAGAACTTATGAAAGGGGTACTGCAAGCAGAGTGTACTGCCTTTTTTGAGACGTAAAATTCCCAAAGTAACGCTGAGTACACTGATCAATGTGCCTAAGATAGAGTTCGCTATCCACGTTTGTTTAAGCCCAATGTTTTTCCAACCATTGTTTTGCAAAATGGTTTCACAATCCATTTTTGCTTTACCTGCCGCATCAAATTTAGAGCGATAATTGCGTGCAATATAGACTTTATTCATCGTTTTACTTTAATTCCTGTGCTGTGAGTGCTAATGCGGCTTCAATAGTGTCATCCATATCATAATATTTGTAGTTGGCTAACCGGCCACCAAAAATGAATTTATCAGCATAGGGTGCTGTTTTTGCAAGGGCTTGATAGCGAGCCAATAACTGATTATTGGTGTCATCGTTGATGGGGTAATACGGCTCGTTATCTTGACTAAATTCATGTGGGTATTCTTTAGTGACAACAGTTTTAGCCTGTGTGCCAAATTCGAAATGCTTGTGCTCGAGGATGCGAGTATAAGGCACGTCTTTTTCGGTATAATTCACAACAGCATTACCTTGATGATTTTCTTCATCAAGTACCTGTGTTTCGAAGTGCAAACTTCTGTATTCTAACGCACCAAATTGGCAACCGAAAAACTCATCAATTTTCCCAGTATAAAGGACTTTATTAGCGAGCTGATTGTAGGAGTGTGCGTCATCAAAATAATTCACATCGGTTTTTACTTCAATGCCATTTAGCAGAGCGTCCGTTAATGAGTTGTAGCCGCCAATTGGGATCCCTTGATATAAGTCATTAAAGTAGTTGTTATCAAATGTGAATCTAAAGGGAAGTCTTTGGATAATAAAAGCTGGGATCTCAGTAGCTGGTCGGCCCCATTGTTTTTCTGTATAGCCTTTAATCAGCTTTTCATACAGATCAAGACCGCCTAAAAATAGCGCTTGTTCTTCTAAGTTCTTAGGCGTTAGGTCAGCGTAAGGTGCGCGTTCTTGAGCGATACGCTCTTTAGCTTGCTGTGGAGTCGTCACTCCCCACAGCTGATAAAAGGTATTCATATTGAACGGTAAGTTGTAAAGCTTATCTTCAAATCGCGCAACAGGTGAGTTGACATAATGATTGAATGAAACAAATTGATTTACATAATCCCACACTTCTTGATTACTCGTATGGAAGATATGTGCACCATATTTATGTACATTGATGCCTTCGACATTCTCACAAAATATATTTCCACCAGTATGTGAGCGTTTATCGATCACAAGGACTTTCTTCCCTTTATTTGTGGCTTCTCTTGCAAATACGGCACCGAATAAACCAGCACCGACAATTAGGTAATCATATTGACTAGTCGACATCTGAAAGTTCTCTTTGATTCTATTAGGGGCTGTTGCTCTTTCGTGGTTAAATTTTGTTCGAGATAAAAGCGTTTTTATCGCCCCGAGCAGTGTGTAGCCTAGTCATTCTAAGCAAATACTGCTCAACAAAGAGAAATACGCTTTTAGCCGAACCCTTCGGGCAGCGTTTGTTGGGTATTTCTACTGCGTTATCGCTTTTTCGTGTAGCTCGCTACACCACAAAAGCGCTGTCTTGTATAAATACCCAGCAATTCGCTGCAAAAATCATCACGAAAGATCAACAGCCCCTAATTAAACGTCATTTATTTAGAAAAACTATATCAGAAATACACATTAAAAAAATCAAGTACTTTGTTTAATTCTGTGAGTGAATTTGCCATTTTTTGCATTGTTGTTAACTAAGCTGATCATTCGAGTATGTCACTTCGCTGACAGTTAAAAATCCCTGTTTAAAGTCTGGTTCACTGATTTAAGTGTTCAATAGTCTAAAACTTTTGGCTATAGGCTATTGAGTATCCATAGCGCTTGTGGAAGAATTCCCACTCTTAAATAATCATGACACATGAGGACAGTGATATGCGCATTATTCTTTTAGGCGCGCCAGGTGCGGGTAAAGGTACACAAGCTCAATTTCTGATGGAAAAGTTTTCAATCCCACAGATTTCTACGGGTGATATGTTACGTGCTGCGATTAAAGAAGGCACGCCGCTTGGCCTAGAAGCGAAAAAAGTGATGGATGCAGGTCAATTGATCTCTGACGATATCATTATCGGTTTAGTTAAAGAGCGTATTAGTAAAGCAGATTGCGAAAAAGGCTTTTTACTTGATGGTTTCCCTCGTACGATCCCACAAGCTGATGCAATGAAAGAAAATGGTGTAGTCGTTGATTATGTACTTGAGTTTGATGTTGCTGATGAAGTGATTGTTGAGCGCATGGGCGGTCGTCGTGTTCATCCTGGTTCTGGTCGTGTTTATCATGTGGTTTATAATCCATCAAAAGAAGACGGTAAAGATGATGTGACTGGTGATGAGTTAATCATTCGCCCTGATGATGTCGAAGAAACGGTTCGTAAGCGTTTAGGCATTTACCATGAGCAAACTAAGCCATTGGTTGATTACTATCAAGCTGAAGCTCAAGCAGGTAACACTCAGTATCACAAATTAGATGGTACCCAAGCAGTTGAAGCAGTAAGTGCGCAGTTAGGCGCGTTGCTGAGCTAAGTGTTTGCAGGAAAAAGCCCTCATTTTTTGAGGGCTTTTTTTTGCCTTTTTATAAAGTTTTAAGCGCGGCTTCTACGTTTGCATATTCAGGTTCTTTAGATAAAACAGGAACCAATTGTTTATAGATAATTTTATGATCTTTGTTGAGGATAAACACTGCACGGCTGAGTAAACCCATATCTTGAATAATCAAGCCATATTTTTCACCAAAATCATGCCATACAGAGTCTGATAATGTGGTGACTTTATCGATATTTTCGGCTTTACAAAATCGTTTTTGAGCAAAGGGTAGGTCTGCACTGATAGTTAACATTTCAACATCTGGATATTGTGCTGCAACGGTTTCGTTAAAGTGCTTTGTTTGTAAGCTACAAATTCCAGTGTCTAAACTGGGCACGACACTAATTAACACTGGTTTGTTTTTAAATTGAGTCAGCTCAATGGGCATAAACTTATCATCGACAACTTTAAAGTTGGGTGCAATATCACCTTGTTTTACACCTTGGCCTAATAATACAACGGGTTTCTCTCCTGCCATAACGTGACCTGCATCGAGTTGATTAATGGCCGATGAAGCGGCAAAAGCGGCTGATGTTAAACAACAAGAAAGGGAAAAAAGGGCAATACGTATCATGACTAAGCTCCACAAAATTAAGATGAGATTAGCATCTAATGGAATGAAAAATTTGTAAAGGAAAACTCTGCTAGTTGCGATAATATCTGGAAAAACAAGAATAAATGACTCTGAACATGAGTTTTAGGTGCAAAGCTATTATAAAGTTTGCTATGTTTTAACCTTGAAGTGAAGAATGTGTGAATTTCGTTAAGTTCTGCTCTAAACTAGTAATTATAAAATATAAAGAGATTGTTTATGGCTACCCCGATTCTTATATGTGATGATTCTCGACTTGCTCGTCGTCAACTGGCACGCTCTTTACCTGAGGATTGGGATATCCAAATTGAATATGCTGAAAATGGTCTGCAGTGTATTGAGCAAATTCGTAAAATCAATCCTGAAATCCTTTTCTTAGATTTAAACATGCCACAAATGGATGGTTATGAGGTTCTTCAAGCTATTCAAGAGCAAGATTTGCATGTTTTAACAGTTGTGGTGTCTGGGGATATCCAACCGACTGCACATCAGCGCGTAATCGAACTTGGTGCCATTGATTTCATACAAAAACCTTGTGATATTAATAAGCTCGCGGAAATTATTGAAAAGCATGGTATCAAAGACCGTGCAATCCGAGAGCGCTTAGCAAACTCGTTAGGAGAGCAGTTAGATCCTGATATTCGCGACATATATCAAGAGCTGACGAACGTTGCTATGGGTCAAGCTGGTGACTTACTGGCGCGTTTACTGAATGTATTTGTTAAATTACCCATTCCGAATGTTAATGTGCTAGAAGTCAGTGAGCTCGATATGGCATTGCAGTCAATAGACAGCAATGCGAGCACATCAGGCGTCTGTCAGGGATTCATCGGCGGAGGTGTATCTGGTGAAGCCTTATTGCTTTTAAATGATTCCAGCTTCAAAGAAGTGGCTTCTTTAATGAATTTTGAAGGGGAACTCAACAGTAAAAATGAATTAGAGTTGTTGATGGATATCAGCAACATACTCATTGGAGCAGTATTAACTGGCTTATCAAAGCAACTAGATATGCCATTTAGTCAAGGACACCCGGTTGTAATGGGGCAACACTGTGACGTACATGATTTAGTCCGAACTAATAAATCTAGATGGCAAAGAACTTTAGCCATTGAGATTAGTTATGGTATTGAAAATCATGAAATAAACTGTGATTTAATGTTGTTATTTACTGAAGACTCATTAAAAACGCTGAAGTATAAAGTTCAGTATTTACTAGAAGATTAAGCCTATGCCTGCTGCTGATTTTGAGATGAATGAAATCCATTGGATGATGGATATGTTTAACACCATAGATGTTGGGTTGGTTGTTTTAGACAGAGATTATCGTGTGTGTGTGTGGAATGGCTTTATGGAAAACCATTCTGGGTTATTGCCCAGCGCAGTGAAGGACAAAAATGTCTGTGATATTTATCCTAGTATCGATGAAAAATGGTTTCGCAGCAAAGCTGAATCTGTCTTTGTGTTAAAAAATCGATCGTTTACCATTTGGGAGCAGCAGCCGTATATTTTTAAGTTTAAAAATTATCGGCCTATTACGGGTAAAGCAGATCACATGTACCAAAACTCAACATTTATACCTCTGAGTAATGTGCGTGGTGAAGTATCTCACATCTGTATCATTATTTATGATGTAACGGATGAAGCAATTAATAAAAAAGAACTAGAAGATGCGAATTCTAAGCTGGAAAGCTTGAGTAGAACTGATCGTTTAACCGGATTATACAATCGAGGCTTTTGGGAAGAAAACTTAAAAAAAGAATTTAAACGCATGCAACGTAGTGCAGGTTGTAGCTGCCTGTTAATGCTAGATGTCGACCACTTTAAACGTATCAATGATAAATTTGGACACAGTGGCGGTGATGTTGCACTTCGCCATATTGCCGATGTACTCAAAAAAACACTGCGCGAGTCGGATGTAATAGGTCGTTTTGGTGGCGAAGAGTTTGCAGTTACACTTGTTGACACTGATATTGAAGGCGGGAAGATATTTGCCGAACGTGTTAGAAAAATAATGTCTGAGTCAACGATTTTATTTGAAGAGAACGAGATAAAACTCACAATCAGTTTAGGTTTAGCGGCGTATAAACCGAGTTACACTAAGCATGAGTTATGGATTGCCGAGGCTGACAAAGCCTTGTATTTTTCAAAAGAAAATGGTCGAAATCGTGTGACGGTTTTAGATGACATTTCATAGCCGATAGCGACAATAAAAAAGCGAGGCTAGCCTCGCTTTTTTATTGTTCTGCTGTGAATGTTAAGCACTTACTTCGTTTATCTTCTTCAATTCCTGTTTTGGGCAACTTGCTATCATACTAATATCGCCAGAATCAGATACCTGCTCTAATTTAACTTGAAACCCCCAGAGACGATGGAGGTGTTTCATTACCTCATCTTTTGAATCAGCCAGAGGTACACTCTTATTTGGTATAAACCGTAACGTAAGTGAGCGGTCACCTTTAACATCAACATTATAAACTTGGATATTCGGCTCAAGGTTACTGAGATTATATTGCTCCGAAAGTGCTTGTCTAATCGCTCGATATCCTTGTTCATTATGGATTGCACTGACCTCTAAATGACTTTGTGTTTCATCATCGAGAATCGAGAATAACTTAAAATCACGCATCAGTTTAGGCGACAAAAACTGGCTGATAAAGCTTTCATCTTTAAAGTTTTGCATCGCAAAGTGCAGGGTGTCTAGCCAGTCTTTACCGGCAATATCAGGAAACCAATATTTATCTTCTTCGGTTGGCTCTTCACAAATCCGTTTGATGTCGACCATCATATTAAACCCTAATGCATAGGGGTTTATACCTGAGTAATAAGGGCTGTTATACGGGGGTTGATAGACAACACCGGTATGACTTTGCAGCACCTCAAGCATAAATGCATCACTGACTTTTCCTTCGTCATAAAGGTGATTTAAGATAGTGTAATGCCAAAATGTCGCCCAGCCTTCATTCATGACTTGTGTTTGTTTTTGCGGATAAAAATATTGCGATACCTTTCTCACAATACGGATTATCTCACGTTGCCAAGGCTCAAGTAATGGTGCGCGTTTTTCAATAAAATACAAAATATTTTCTTGTGGTTCTTCAGGAAAGCGAGCTTTCTTTTGTTTCGCCTCTTGTTGTTGAAGCGGTATGGTGCGCCAAAGTTCATTGACTTGAGACTGTAAGTAATCGGCTCGTTCTTCTTGACGTCTTTGTTCTTCAAATAATGATATTTCATGGGGGCGTTTATAGCGATCCACACCATAGTTCATTAGCGCATGACAAGAGTCTAATAAGCTTTCTACTTGATCAACCCCATACTTTTGTTCGCATTTGGCTACATAATTTTTCGCAAAAACTAAGTAATCAATTATTGAACTGGCATCTGTCCATGTTTTAAATAGGTAATTGTTTTTAAAAAAAGAGTTATGCCCATAGCAGGCATGAGCCATGACTAGAGCTTGCATGGTCACGGTGTTTTCTTCCATTAAATAAGCGATACAGGGATCTGAATTAATGACTATTTCATAAGCCAGACCCATTTGACCTCGTTTATAATTCTGTTCTGTTTGAATAAACTTTTTACCAAAAGACCAATGATTATAGCCAATAGGCATCCCGACACTTGAATACGCATCCATCATTTGCTCTGCAGCAATTACCTCAATTTGGTTTGGATAGGTATCTAATCGATAATGTTTTGCAACGCGTGCAATTTCAGTATGATATTGCTCGAGCAGTTCAAAAGTCCAGTCAGGACCATCTGGCAATCTTGTTGTTGTCATATCCTTACCTCGCAGATTTGTTATGCGACAGTTTTATTTTGCAGCTTATTTTTTTGAAATAACTCTCTGAAAATAGGGTAGATATCTTCTACTGAGCGAATATGCTGCAGCGCAAAATTCCCATGTACTTTGGCTATTTTCTCGTACTCTCGCCATAAGCTTTGATGTGCCCGAGTGGTTATTTCTATATAGGCATAATAACGTACTACAGGGAGTAATTTTTTCATTAATATTTCAGTGCAGTTTGGTGAGTCATCGGCCCAATTGTCGCCATCAGATGCCTGCGCAGCATATATATTCCACTGAGCACTGTCGTAGCGTTGCTGAATGATTTCATCCATGAGTTTTAGCGCGCTAGAGACGATAGTTCCGCCTGTTTCTTGCGAGTAGAAAAACTCTTGTTCATCGACTTCTTTTGCTTGGGTATGATGGCGAATATAGACCACCTCTATGTCTTTATAACTACGAGTTAAAAACATATACAATAGAATATAAAAGCGTTTAGCCATTTCTTTAGTTGCTTGATCCATGGAGCCAGACACATCCATCAAACAAAACATAACCGCTTTGCTGGTGGGCTCTGGACGCTTTTCGTAGTTTCGAAAGCGTAAATCAAACGTATCAATAAAAGGTGTGGCTGCAATTTTATTCTTGAGCGCTTCAATTTCTGCACTCAATTGTGCGACGAGTGCTGGATCGGGTTTTTTACTGCTTTTAAGTTCAGCCAGTTCTATTTCTGCTTCGGCTAAACGGCGCTTTTTTCCTGCATTCATTGCAACTCTTCGGGCTAATGAACCCTGTAAAGAGCGAACAATATCGATATTGGACGCCACGCCATCATGGCAAAAGCCCGCACGATGCGTTTTCATTTGCACTAAACGATCAAGTTGCGTTTGTTGTAAGTTCGGCAATTCTAAATCTTCAAATAATAAATCGAGGTATTCATCTTTAGAAATTGAAAACACAAAATCATCAGAGCCTTCCCCTTTGTCACTTGCTTCGCCTTCTCCTGCGCCACCGCCTTGTCCAGATTGTGGGCGTTTGATTTTGTCGCCAGTTGAAAATTGATCATTACCAGGGTGAACAGTGTTACGTTTTCCTCCTTTTCCTTGATGAAACATAGGTTCACCTATGTCTTTATGAGGTATAGAGACGCTCTCGCCAGAGTCGATATCGGTTACACTTCGCTTACTAATGGCATCAGAGACAGCTTCTTTGATCTGCTGTTTGTAACGGCGAATAAACTTTTGTCTATTCACCGTACTTTTCTTCTTACCATTTAAGCGGCGGTCAATAAAATGAGCCATAAACTACCTCCGCTGATACAAGATATTACTGCGATTTACGAACACGTAAATACCACTCAGACAGTAGTCGCACTTGTTTTTGGGTGTATCCTTTTTCAACCATACGGTTGACGAAGTCTTCATGTTTCTGTTGATCATCAGTGGATGTTTTAGTATTGAATGAGATAACAGGAAGTAAATCCTCAGTATTTGAGAACATTTTCTTCTCAATGACAGTTCTGAGTTTTTCATAACTCGTCCAAGTGGGATTGTTTCCGTTATTATGGGCTTTTGCACGCAGAACAAAATTGACGATTTCATTACGGAAATCTTTAGGGTTAGAAATTCCTGCAGGTTTTTCGATTTTCTCTAACTCAGCATTGAGTGCGGCGCGATCAAATAATTGACCAGTATCGGGGTCGCGATATTCTTGATCTTGAATCCAAAAATCAGCATAGGTGACATAACGATCAAAAATGTTTTGTCCATATTCTGAATAGGATTCTAGATAGGCGGTTTGGATTTCTTTGCCGATAAACTCAACATACTTCGGAATCAAATAACCTTTAAGGTGCTCTAAATACCGGTCTTGTACATCTTGTGAAAACTGTTCACGCTCGATTTGTTGTTCAAGTACATAAAATAAATGGACAGGGTTTGCTGCTACTTCAGAGTGATCAAAATTGAACACGCGTGAGAGTATTTTGAATGCAAATCGTGTAGATAACCCCGTCATTCCCTCATCAACACCCCCATAGTCTTTGTACTCTTGATAAGATTTTGCTTTGGGATCGGTATCTTTTAAACTTTCTCCATCATAGACGCGCATTTTCGAATAGATACTCGAATTCTCAGGCGCTTTCATTCGCGATAACACAGAAAACTGTGCCAATGTTTCTAACGTGCCTGGTGCACATGGCGAGTGGCTTAATTGCGAATTTTCTAATAATTTATCGTAAATTTTGATTTCTTCAGAGACTCGCAGGCAATAGGGCACTTTGACAATGTAAACCCGATCTAAAAAGGCTTCATTGTTTTTGTTATTTCGAAATGTTTGCCATTCAGATTCATTAGAATGTGCCAGAATAATCCCATCAAAAGGCAAGGCAGAAAGACCCTCAGTACCGTTATAGTTCCCTTCTTGTGTAGCTGTAAGAAGTGGATGGAGGACTTTGATAGGAGCCTTGAACATTTCAACAAATTCCATCAAGCCCTGATTTGCATTACACAAAGCTCCGGAATAGGCGTAGGCATCGGGATCATTTTGTGCAAAATGTTCAAGTTTTCTGATATCAACTTTACCAACTAACGCACTGATATCTTGATTGTTTTCGTCTCCAGGTTCTGTCTTAGCGATAGCAATTTGGTCAAGTATGGATGGATAGCGCTTGACTACCTTAAATTGAGTGATGTCTCCATTGAATTCATGAAGGCGTTTTGAAGCCCAAGGGGACATAATCGTTTTGATATAACGCTGATCAATCCCATATTCTTTTTCGAGCAGTTCACCATCTTCTACGGGGTCGAATAATGCCAGTGGATGATCATTAACGGGTGAACCCTTAACGCAATAAATCGGCATTTTTTGCATCAAATATTTTAGTTTTTCGGCCAAAGACGACTTACCGCCGCCGACAGGGCCTAATAAATATAAAACTTGTTTACGTTCCTCGAGGCCTTGTGCAGCATGTTTAAGATAGGCCACGATCTGTTCAATCGCTTCTTCCATGCCATAAAACTCATTAAAGGCAGGGTATCGGCTGACAACACGGTTGCTAAAAATTCGACTCAGATGTGGATCTTTAGCTGTATCAATTAATTTAGGCTCACCAATTGCGGCTAACAGTCGCTCTGCAGCGCTTGCATATGCGGTTCTATCATTGCGACAAATTTCTAAAAATTCAGCAATGGTATATTCTTCTTCTTTGGCTGCTTCATATCGTGCTTGGTAATGATCGAATATTGTCATAATGACCTCCAATGGACCGAGAAAATGCATACCTTACAATTTTTAAAAACGAGTGAGGTATATTTTTAAGCTTAGCCTCAATTATGGAATCTGCTTGTTTAAAGCGACGATTTTTAAAGAAAAAAAATGATTATTGCGAATATAAAAATAAAGGCTGTATTGAACACATTCAAAAAAAATGTTCTGTCAGTTGCGATGGCATTGATTTGGAATTAAGAATGGGAGGTTTAGGCTAATTTAATAAATACAGGGCATAAAAAAGGCGCCGAAGCGCCTCTATGAATCATTGATTATTTAAGCTAGGTTTGCGTTTGCAAATTCCCAGTTAACAAGTGCCCAAAAACCATTTAAGTAGTTTGGACGAACATTACGGTAATCAATGTAATATGCGTGTTCCCATAAATCGACAGTGATTAGTGGTGTAACGCCTGCATCTGTTAAAGGTGTTGCAGCATTAGATGTATTTACGATATCTAAAGAACCATCAGCAAGTTGTACTAACCACGTCCAGCTAGAACCAAAGTTATTAACTGCTTTATCATTGAATGCTTCTTGGAATGCAGCAAACGAGCCCCATTTTGCGTTAATTGCATCTGCAATAGCGCCTGTTGGCTCACCGCCACCATTTGGTGAAAGGCTGTGCCAGTAGAAAGTGTGGTTCCAGATTTGCGCTGCATTATTAAAGATGCCGCCTTCAGATGAACATACAATCTCTTCTAATGTTTTGTTTTCGAAATCAGTACCAGCAATTAAACCATTCAGTTTAACAACATAGGTATTGTGGTGCTTACCGTGGTGAAACTCTAGTGTTTCTTGTGAAATGTGTGGGACTAATGCATCAATTGCATACGGTAAAGACGGTAGTTCAAATGCCATTTTTATATCTCCATCGACTTTTGTTAAATGGGATTATAGTGTTACTATAATCCTGAGTATTTTACTCAAGTTTTGCCAAACAGCAATGCCAAGCTTATCAGATTATTGAAAGCGTACTATTTTATTCAATTATTTTTACAACGTTTTGGTTATAAACAGATCTTAAATAATGATTCGTTTGTACCAAAAGTGGTGCATTTTGAGGTTGACCATGGAAACCATAGACAAGATTAAACAGCAGATATCAGAAAATTCAATTTTACTTTACATGAAAGGTTCACCTAAGTTACCAAACTGTGGTTTTTCATCTCAAGCAGCTCAAGCTTTGATGTCATGCGGTGAACCATTTGCTTATGTAGATATTTTATTAAACCCAGACATTCGAGCTGAATTACCTCACTATGCTAATTGGCCAACCTTTCCTCAGCTTTGGATTGAAGGTGAGTTAATCGGTGGTTGTGACATTATTATTGAAATGTTCCAACGTGGTGAGTTACAGCCTTTGATTGCTGAAGCTGCGGCTCGTAATAAAGAAACGAGTGACGAGCAAAGCGCAGAGTAATAATCACACGAGCCAAGCTGGCTGTGTTTTATACTACATGTGAGGGTAGAGCGACGTCTTGTTGCTCTGCTTTTTCTCTTCCTCTTCCTTACTATCCTGATATTTTCTATCGCACCTTTTCTTCTTTAGATCGCCTTTAATGTTGATCCCCATTGGTGAACCTGTTTCAGATTGAACGGTTTTAGCTGCATTACACTGGGGGCTGTTGATCTTTCGTGGTTAAATTTTGTTCGAGATAAGAGCGTTTTTATCGCGGCAAGTAGTGTGTAGCCTAGTCGTTCTAAGCAAATACTGCTCAACAAAGATAAGTACGCTTTTAGCCGAACCCTTCGGGCAGCGTTTGTTGGCTATTTCTACTGCGTTATCGCTTTTTCGTGTAGCTCGCTACACCACAAAAGCGCTGGCTTATATAAATACCCAACAATTCGCTGCAAAAATCATCACGAAAGATCAATAGCCCCTAATAATAAATGAGTGACTTCACTTTAGAGTCATGTGCACCATTCGCTTCTATTCTCGACTAAATGTAATAACTAATGCTTATTTATGCATTACTGCGGCTGTTTCTTTGCAGGGGTGGCTGATTTTATTGAGTTAGCGCGAAGAAATCGATATGAGCATAAAAATCCAAAGTGAATAAATATGCATATTAATATAATGTTTACGTTTACGTAAACGTTGCTTGAGAATTGCTTTCATTTACAAGTTTGCAAATTGTCACCGGTGTCATTGGGTGTATTTACACGAAAATTCAAATTTCGCACCATTTTTGTTAAAATATCGGATTAATGTATTAAAGTGAAATATATTCACATTATTGAATATGTATTCATTATTTGTTGACTCGATGCTTTTTTATGGGTAGCTTCTATGCTCAGCTAGAGTTCTTATTTCCACTAACGGTTAATCTGCACTTTCAACTCTAGCGCAGTAGCAAGGGAGAGGAGTTCATTCATGTTATATGACTCAAAACTAGAAAAAGACAATTGTGGTTTTGGTTTAATTGCCCATATTGATGGCGTTGCCAGTCATAAATTAGTGCGTACGGCTATTACAGGATTAGATCGTATGCAGCATCGTGGTGGAATTGCCGCTGATGGTAAAACCGGCGACGGGTGTGGCTTATTACTACAAAAACCAGATAACTTCTTTCGTAGTATTGCTCAAGAGCAAGACTGGCATTTAGGTAAGAACTACGCAGTAGGGATGATTTTTCTAAACCCAGACTCAGATATTGCTAAAAAAACCCGTCAGATTATTAATCAAGAACTAGAAAAAGAGACCCTCACGATTGTTGGCTGGCGAGATGTGCCAACCGATCCTGCATCATTGGGTCCTATTGCTATTGAGCAGCTGCCTCAGTTTCAGCAAATTTTTGTCTCAGCCCCTGAGGGCTGGCGTCCAAAAGATTTAGAGCGCCGTTTATATATTGCCCGTCGTCGTATTGAACAACGCGTCGCAGATGATGATTATTTTTATATTTGTAGCTTATCTGGTTTGGTGACCGTCTATAAAGGACTGGTTATGCCAGCCGATTTACCTAATTTCTATCTCGATTTAGCTGACATGCGAATGGAATCTGCCATTTGTGTCTTCCATCAGCGCTTTTCGACCAATACACAACCGCGTTGGCCGCTGGCACAACCGTTTCGTTATTTAGCGCATAATGGTGAGATCAATACCATTGAAGGGAATCGCCAGTGGGCGCGTGCTCGTGCTTATAAATTCTCTTCACCTTTGCTACCTGATTTGCAAACCGCTGCGCCATTTGTCAATGAAACAGGATCGGATAGTTCCAGTTTAGATAATATGCTCGAACTGTTTTTAGCGGGTGGTATGGACATTTTTAGGGCGATGCGCATGCTTGTTCCGCCAGCTTGGCAGAAAAATAAAGCGATGGATCCAGATCTACGAGCTTTTTATGATTTCAATTCAATGCATATGGAACCCTGGGACGGCCCTGCTGGGATCGTGATGTCTGATGGCCGTTTTGCCGCTTGTAACCTTGATAGAAATGGTTTGCGCCCAGCGCGATATGTGGTGACAAAAGATGGCTTAATGACTTTAGCGTCAGAAGTCGGTATTTGGGATTATGCACCTGACGAAGTCAGAGAAAAAGGACGAGTAGGCCCTGGTGAATTGCTTGTGATCGATACTCTGCATGGCAAAATTTGGCATTCGAACGAAATAGATACTGACCTGAAAAAACGCCATCCGTATAAATCATGGCTTGAAGAGAATGTCCAACGTTTGACTCCATTTGAAGAGTTAGCCGCTGATTTACCAGGCCAACGAGAGCTCGATGATGCGATGCTGGCTGTGTATCACAAACAATTTGCGTACAGCAATGAAGAGCTGGATCAAGTCATTCGTGTGATGGGAGCGATAGGTCAAGAAGCGACAGGCTCAATGGGGGATGATACTCCTTTTGCTGTACTTTCTTCAAAAGAGCGGCCAATTTACGATTATTTTAGACAAAAATTTGCTCAGGTCACCAACCCACCTATCGATCCATTACGCGAAAACCACGTCATGTCTTTAGCTACATGTATTGGCCGTGAACAAAATGTGTTTAATGAAACGACAGGGCACGCCAAGCGCTTACAATTTTCTTCGCCTGTTTTAATGTACTCAGATATGGTGCAGTTATTACAAGCAGATCAAGAGCATTATTCTTCGCAGATTATTTCACTTAATTATGATGTTGAAGAGGGATTAAAATCAGCACTTGAGCGGGTGTGTGACCAAGCAGAACAAGCAGCCAGTGATGGTATCGTGCTGCTGGTTTTATCAGACAAAGGCTTAACGCCTGCGACGCTGCCAATTCCGGCTGCTATGGCTTTAGGCGCTGTGCAACAACGTTTGGTGGTAAACAATTTACGTTGTGATACGAATATTATTGTTGAAACCGCAAGCTGTCGTGATCCTCATCAATTTGCTGTGCTAATCGGCTTTGGCGCAACGGCTATTTACCCATATTTGGCTTATGAAAGTCTGACGCAAATGTGCGACAAGGAGACGATCAAAAAAACTCACAGTGAAGTGACGGTGTCTTATCGAAATGCCATTAATAAAGGCTTGTATAAAATCATGTCTAAGATGGGGATCAGTACGGTTGCGAGTTATCGCTGTTCGATGCTGTTTGAAGCGGTTGGGTTAGCTGATGAAGTGGTCGATTTATGCTTTAAAGGTGTAGTGAACCGTATTAAAGGCGCAGATTTTACTGATTTCCATCAAGACTTAGTGAATTTATCACGTAAGGCATGGATTAAACGCAAGCCACTTGACCATGGTGGTCTACTAAAATATGTCCATGATGGTGAATATCATGCTTATAACCCAGATGTGATTCAGACATTACAAGTCGCTGTGCGTTCTGGCGAATATGATGATTATTTAAAATACGCTGATTTAGTTAATAACCGACCTATTACTAATTTAAGAGATTTACTGAAATTACAAATTGGCGATACCAGTATTGCACTTGATGAAGTCGAGCCGGCCGAAGCATTATTTAAGCGGTTTGATTCTGCAGCTATGAGTATTGGTGCGTTATCTCCAGAGGCTCATGAAGCATTGGCTATTGCGATGAATCGCTTAGGTGGGTGCTCTAATTCAGGCGAAGGTGGCGAAGATGTATTACGCTACGGAACAGAAAAAAATTCACGCATTAAACAAGTGGCATCTGGTCGATTTGGAGTAACGCCACATTACTTAGTTAACGCAGATGTTATCCAAATCAAAGTCGCCCAAGGTGCTAAGCCGGGCGAAGGCGGCCAATTACCAGGTGAAAAGGTCACGCCTTATATTGCAAAGTTACGTTACTCTGTACCGGGTGTAACGTTAATTTCGCCACCGCCTCATCATGATATTTACTCAATTGAAGATTTAGCGCAGCTGATTTTCGATTTAAAACAAGTTAATCCAAAAGCGATGATTTCGGTCAAACTTGTATCTGAGCCTGGTGTTGGCACCATTGCAACAGGTGTAGCCAAAGCTTATGCCGATTTAATCACCATAGCGGGTTATGACGGCGGTACAGGAGCAAGTCCTCTTACATCAGTTAAATATGCGGGCTCGCCATGGGAGCTGGGTCTTGTTGAGACGCAGCAAGCCTTAGTCGAAAACGGTTTACGCCATCGTATCCGTTTACAAACAGATGGCGGTCTAAAAACAGGCTTAGATATCATCAAAGCAGCCATTTTAGGTGCAGAAAGTTTTGGTTTTGGTACAGGACCTATGGTGGCGTTAGGGTGTAAATACCTGCGTATTTGTCACTTAAACAACTGTGCAACTGGTGTTGCGACTCAGGATGAAAAGTTACGTCAAAATCATTATCACGGATTGCCTGAAATGGCGATGAACTACTTTAAGTTTATTGCTCATGAAGCTCGTGAGATTATGGCGAGTTTAGGAGTGAGCCGCCTGGTTGATTTAATAGGCCGTACAGACTTATTAGCTGCAATTGAAGGAAATACGGCCAAGCAAAGTAAGCTCGACTTGTCAGGTTTACTGTATCAACCGAATAACAAGTCCGGTGAAACACTGTATTGCTCAGCACCAAATACATCGCATTACCAAGGTCGATTGAATGAGCAGTTATTAGCGCAAGCTAAAGAAGCCATAGAGAGCAAGTCAGGTAAGTTGCTGCGTTCTAAAATCAATAATACTGACCGTTCTGTGGGCGCTCAGTTGTCAGGATATATCGCAGAGCGTCATGGCAACCAAGGCATGGCTGCGGATCCAATCCGTATTGAGTTATCAGGCACCGCTGGGCAATCATTTGGCGTCTGGAATGCCGGTGGGCTTGAAATGTCACTTGTTGGTGATGCCAACGATTATGTCGGTAAAGGAATGGCGGGCGGTAAAATTAGTATTACACCGCCACTGGGTTCTTCTTTTGCAAGTCATGAAGCGAGCATTATTGGTAACACTTGCTTATACGGTGCCACAGGTGGGCGTTTGTTTGCAGCAGGTAAAGCTGGTGAGCGATTTGCTGTCAGAAACTCTGGCACCATCGCGGTGATTGAAGGTGCTGGCGATAACGCCTGCGAATATATGACTGGTGGAGTTGTGTGTATTTTAGGTCGTACAGGCATCAACTTTGGTGCTGGGATGACCGGTGGCTTTGCTTATGTATTAGATGAAGCGAATGATTTTGAAAAGCGCATTAATTCAGAGCTAGTTGAACTGGTCGAAATGGATGATTTAGTGATCCACCATGAACATCTTCGTGGCTTGATTGCTGAGCATTTAGAAGCAACGAAGTCCTGTAGAGCAGAGACAATACTTGCTGATTTTGAACACTATTTAACTCAATTTAGACTGATCAAACCTAAATCGAGTGATGTAAAAAGTTTACTTGGTCATCGTGCTCGCAGTAGTGCTGAGCTTAGAGTGCAGGCTCAGTAAAGGAGAAGTAGAATGGCACAGAATGTATATCAATTTATCGATGTCCAGCGAGTTGACCCTCGCAAAAAGCCGATATCGACACGTAAAAAACAATTTGTAGAAATCTACGAACCTTTTTCGGCCAAACAAGTAGACTCGCAAGCCGACCGTTGTTTAGATTGTGGTAACCCATATTGTGAATGGAAATGCCCTGTTCATAATTACATTCCACAGTGGTTAAAACTCATTAAAGACGGCAAGATTATAGAAGCCGCTGAATTATCGCATCGTACCAATTCGTTACCAGAAGTATGCGGTCGGGTCTGCCCGCAAGATCGGTTATGTGAAGGCTCTTGCACACTTAATGATGAATTTGGTGCAGTCACCATCGGCAATATTGAAAAATATATTACTGACACCGCTTTTGAAATGGGTTGGAAACCAGATACCTCTTACGTAGTGTGGACGGATAAAAAAGTTGCGATTATTGGCGCCGGTCCTGCTGGATTAGGTTGTGCGGATATCTTAGCTCGAAATGGTGTGAAGCCAGTGGTCTTTGATCGTCACCCTGAAATTGGTGGTTTGCTTACTTTTGGAATTCCTTCGTTTAAATTAGAAAAGTCTGTAATGGAGAAGCGCCGTGAAATTTTCACCGAAATGGGCGTTGAATTTCGCTTAAATACGGAAGTTGGAAAAGACATCGAGCTTGAGCAATTACTCGCAGAGTATGATGCTGTGTTTGTGGGTGTCGGTACTTACAAAAACATGCGTGGTGGCCTTGAAAATGAAGATGCCCAAGGTGTATTTGATGCGCTTCCTTTCTTAATTGCCAATACAAATAAAGTAATGGGTTTTGATAACGAAGCTTATCCTTACCAAGACATGGCAAATAAGCGTGTTGTGGTGTTGGGTGGTGGCGATACCGCGATGGATTGTGTCAGAACTTCTATTCGCCAAGGCGCCTCCGATGTTGTATGTGCATATCGACGTGATGAAGCAAATATGCCAGGCTCAGCTCGCGAAGTGAAAAATGCCAAAGAAGAGGGCGTACGTTTTGAGTTTAATGTGCAACCTAAAGGCATGATCTTAAATGCGAAAGGCCAAGTAACAGGCGTTCAAATGGTTAAAACGCAATTAGGTGAACCAGATGCAAAGGGTCGCCGCCGTGCAGAAGAAGTGAGTGGCTCGGAACATGTGCTCCCTGCTGATGCTGTTATTATGGCATTTGGATTCCAAGCTCATTCGATGCCTTGGCTTGAACCGTTTGGCGTAGAGTGTGATCAATGGGGTAGAATTGTCGCACCGGAACAAGGCGCAGGGCATACACATCAAACTACTAATCCAAAAATATTTGCTGGTGGTGATGCGGTCCGCGGCTCTGATTTGGTTGTGACTGCTATCTTTGAAGGACGAAATGCAGCAGAAGGAATTTTGGATTATTTAGCTGTATAACACTGAGCATTTTATAGTAAAAAAGGTAAGCATCTGCTTACCTTTTTTGTTTTCAGTGCCTCGTTCTTCGATTGACTGCAATAGTGGTTTTATGCGCATGCAGCTAATAGTTCTTGGGCGTTGGATAGGGTAGTTTGGCTAATATTATTCCCCCCTAACAACCGGGCAATTTCATTGATGCGGCCTTGCTCATCTAGTTGGCGCATTTGTGTATGAGTTTGTTGTCCATCACTGAATTTAGCTACAAAAAACTGATGGTGACCACTGCAGGCTACCTGTGGTAAGTGAGTCACACAGATAACTTGTGTAGATTCGCCTAATTGGCGTAGTAGCAGGCCAACAGCGGATGCCGTTGGGCCAGAAATACCGACGTCTACTTCATCAAAAATCAATGTTGGGGTCGTCACTTTCGCAGCAATGATCACTTGAATCGCTAAGCTAATACGTGATAATTCACCGCCAGATGCTACTTTGGCTAAAGGTTGTATAGGTTGTCCTGGATTAGTGCATACCATAAAGTCAATTTTATCGGCTCCACTTGCGCTAGGGGTGGCATCGGCATCAAAGTGTAGGGCGATTTCAAACACTCCATTTTCCATTGAAAGTGTCTGCATACTATTTGAAATTAATTGGTTTAGCTCTGTTGCAGCAGCTTCACGGCTATCACTTAATTGGCGAGCAGTGAAGTAATATTCTTCTTTCGTAGATTCAATTTCACTATCTAATTGCTCTAAACGTTTAGAGTCATGGCTGATTTTAGTTAACGAATTGACTAGTTGAGTATGAAACTCAGCGAGTTCTTCAGGGCGAATGTGATGCTTTCGTGCCAACTCTAAAGTTTTAGCCATTCGTTCTTCGACTTCGTTCAATCTGTTTGGATCGCACTCTGTTTTTTCTTGATAGCGTCGGATCTGAGCGGCGGCATCTTCTATTTGCACAGCTGCTTCAAATAATAAATCAGCCACCTGGCTTAGTTGTGGATCGATTTGTGCCAGCTCAGCAAAGGTATTGGCGCTGTGCTGCACTATACTGTATGCATTACCATTATCTTCATCATAGAGATGTTGTAGTTCACGCTGGCTTGACTCCAGCAATGTTTGGGTATGGCTCAATAAACTATGTTCAGATTCAACAAGTTCGTATTCGCCAGGTTCTAATGCAAAATCGTCTAATTCAGCAACTTGATATTCCAATAGTTGTTGTTGCGCTTGTTGTTGCTGTTGCAGCTGAAGAAGTTGTGCATGCTCTTTTTTAAGACTTTGATATTGTTTAAACAGGCTCTTGGTCTTATTCAGCAAATCAAAATGACCTGCATACTCATCGAGGAGTTGCAGCTGATGTTCATTTTTACTTAATAATTGATGGGCATGTTGGCCATGAATCGCAATGAGTAATTGACTGAGTGATTTCAGCTGACTTGCGGTGACGGCCGAGCCGTTAATATACGCTTTGCTTCGTCCGGTATGACTGATCACTCGTCGAAGAATGCATTCATCATCACTGAGTAAATCATGTTGGGCTAAAAACGCTTTGGCCTTGGGCAGGTGGCGAATATCAAATTGAGCCGTTACTTCTGCTTTTTCAGCGCCAGGACGCACCATTGCAGCTTCTGAGCGCTCACCTAAACATAGTGAGAGTGCATCAATCGCAATTGATTTACCTGCTCCGGTTTCACCCGTAATGGTCGTCATACCGGCAGACCACTCAGTACTCAGTTGGCTGACAATAGCAAAATTTGAAACTTCTAACGCAATTAACATACTGTTTATCCATCCAGTTCATTAACTGTTAATTTATACAGTATTTATTAATTGCGCAAATATTATTTTTATTATTTAAGACTATTTTTGAGCACATTCAGAGTGCTCATAGTGGTTAGTGAATGGCCTCTTTATCATCATTGTGGACTTCTGATGGTTCAGGCTCTTGTAGGTCTTCTTCAGGTGAAGGCAAGATATCAGGGCTTTTGAGCGTAAACACCAGAGAGGGTAATTGCTCTTCGTAGAAAATTTTATTAAAACCGCGCCCAGAAGGCAGCTCTGTTGCAAAATGTAAAACGCGCTCTGCCAGCTCGTCTTTATTTCCAGTGACGTGGGCTTTGGCCATTTCACTGGCTAACACTGAAGAAAGGTTGTCTAAACACGCTTCCATGAGTATGAGGTTGCTGTCGTTATGTGCTTGCACGACAAAAAAGTTGCTCGCGATCGCTTGCATCGCAGGGACATGCTTTGGTCTGAGTAATTTGGCATCACTAAAGTAACTTAATTGCTTTTTATAATTCTCAGTGACGGTCTTAACCCGTTCATTGAATAAGTGTTTTTTGAGAGCTTCCGCTTTTTTGCGGTTTTTTTCAATCACAGTATAAGTAGAGAAAAGCGCGATGAGTAAAATTACAGATAAAAGTACTACATAAGTCATGATTATTATTGTTTTCCTAATAAATTTGCACTGTAAGCAGCTGCAGGATACTTAAACTACAGCAAAATTAAAACACTCTTTTTATGCAAATTTATAAATCAATATAACTGGCTTCCCCATTTTAATTTTTGTCTTAACACATTGTAATAAGAATATTCTTTAGGGTGAATGAGTCGCAGTGGTTTATCTCCTTTTTTGATCACCACTTCATCACCAGGCATCACGGCCATGACAATGTGGCTATCGCAGCTGATTTGCAAATTATCATCATTTTTCAGGCTGAGTTTTAGGCGGATCTCATTATCAGCATCTACAACAAGCGGGCGACTCGATAGAGTATGAGGAAACATCGGCACCAGTGCCATTGCATTTAGTTCTGGAGTGAGAATGGGGCCACCGCCAGAAAGTGAATAAGCTGTTGACCCAGTGGGAGTACAAACGATCAGGCCATCAGATTTTTGAGAATAAACGAAATCGTCGTTAATAAAGGCTTCAAACTCAATCATATGAGCGACTTTATCAGCATGTAAAACGGCTTCGTTCACTGCGGAATTGGTACTTTTTAGTTTTTCATGTCGGTACACTTCGACTTCTAATAAAAAGCGCTTTTCTTGAATAAAATGGCCACTTAACACTTGCTCGAGATCGGCCTCAAAATTGTCTGGGTCTAAATCGGTTAAAAAGCCTAAGTTTCCACGGTTAACACCAATTACTGCCACATCAAATCGTGATAACACGCGTGCAGCTCCGAGCATATTACCATCACCACCGACCACAATAGCGAGATCACATTGACGTCCTAAATCAACTAGTTCCACTGTTCGAGCAGGGTTAACCTTCATTTCAAGGCCTACTTGCTGCTCAATTAAGACGGTGTAGCCCAAGGCACCCAGAAAGCTGTCTAGTTTTTTTAACGTTAAATTAGCGCCGGCATGATTTGGTTTGCCAATAAGGCCGATGGTCGAAAAAGTGTTATTCATGTTTATTGACTGAAAGTTAATATAATTTCAGTATATCCAAAAGCATTAGTACTTGAAAACAAATAAGCGCGCCCACATAAACTCGTTATGAAATTAAATCCTCGTGATCTCAAAGTATTTACCACACTGATGGACTTGCATTGCAATGGTTCTGGCTTAGCGGTGCCTTCTGCGTTAATTGCAAAGCAAAAAGGCATGTCGGTTTGCTCTGCGACTGTGCGAAATGCCATGGTCAGGCTTGAAAAGTTAGGATTAATTTACTCGCCCCATACTTCAGCAGGACGGGTTCCAACCCGTGATGGCTACCAATTTTGGTTAAATGAACTCTTTGATTTGTCGTCGATAGCCGCTTTTTGGCAACCGAGCCAAGAGGCTTTGATCCAGTTTACTCATTCTATCAGTCAACGTTACAAATTATGCGCCTGTGTAGGTTTGCCGACAGTCACCTCGCAAACTATTTTTCGGGTGGAGGTGTTGGACTTTGATCAACTAAATTGGCTAATTTTATTGTTTGATCGTCAAGGCCAAAGCCAAAATGTTGTTATTACAAAACCGCTCGAGGCAAATGAAGCTATCCGATTGCAGTTTAATGCATGGCTTAATACGGTTTTTTCTGCTCAGCCTTTGCTTGAAGGGTTAGAGAGGATGCGAGCGATGGCAAAAACCGCCCCGATGTTTTGTCATGGTTCATTGACACAATGGACTCGTTTATTATTTGACAAATTAGGTTCAGATAATTCCATCGTTGTTGGCGAAAGTTATCTTTATGAATCATTGCAGGGCTCTGAGCAGCCATGCATTGGCACTCCTTTACTTAATTTTGTCGAAGAAAAGTTAGCATTCACTCAGGGAGTATCGGTTATCTTTGGTGACGACATTCCATTTCATGGCTTTGAACAATTAATGATTGTGAGTGTGCCTTACTTTTCAAACGGAGGTTATCAAGGGCGCTTTTGCATTATTTGTAAAAAATCAGCTCAAATAGCCGCAATCTTAACGGAATTTACATTTCTTGATTAATTAACTCTTGAAAGCAGAAATTCCATCCCCATAATTACCGCAGTTGTAAAGAATTGGAGATCAGAAATAATGTCTGAACAAACAAATCAGGCTTCACAGGAAGCAGAATTAAATGAACACGCCGCTGAGAAAGACGTTCAGCAAGATCAAGAAATGAGCCCTGAAGCTGAGATTGCATTATTATCTGCAGAATTAGAAGCTGCAAATCAAACAATTGCTGACCAAAAAGACAGTGTTGTGCGTGCAGCTGCAGAAGTTGACAATGTTCGTCGCCGTGCCGCTCAAGATGTAGAAAAAGCGCATAAATTTGCGTTAGAAAAATTTTCAAATGAATTACTGCCAGTGATCGACAATTTAGAACGTGCGATTGAATTTGCAGACAAAGAAAATGAAACGCTGAAGCCTTTGTTAGAAGGCATCGACATGACAGTATCAAGTTTTGTCAGTGCAGTAAGCAAGTTTGGTGTTGAAGTGGTTAACCCACAAGGTGAAGCATTCAACCCTGAGTTTCATCAAGCGATGTCTTTACAACCAAGTGCAGATGTAGAGCCAAATACGGTCTTAGCTGTGATGCAAAAAGGCTATACCTTAAATGGCCGTTTATTACGTCCAGCAATGGTGATGGTATCTAAAGCCGCTGAGTAATCGTGACTCTCATTGCTTTGTTTGTATGCCTTTATTTCGAAAGAGATAAAGGCATACTTGTTTTTACGTAGTATGTTTGTTTTTAATCTGCAATCGTATATAGGTTTGGCAGAGAAAAATAGCGACTACAGCTGATGCCATTAGGGCCGAAAAACCAACCGCATCATCAGAGTGAATTAAAGCCAGAAGTGGCCCCGCCAATGCACCACTACCAAAGCGTAATGTACCAATTACGGCCGTCGCAGTCCCTGTTTTTTGCTCAAATTCAATTAAGATCAGTGCATCGGCATTGCTCGCCATAATACCTAAACTCATCATTAGTGGAGCAATACAGATCACAAAACCAACCAAGTTAGGATCAAAGACGGTTAATGATACCAGCGCAGTCGCACTAACACTTGCTAAACCTAGGCCAAAAAGCAGCATGTTACGCGAACCGACTTTTGCAACAATGCGTGTATTTAGAAAATTCCCGCACATTAGTGCGACCACATTACAAGCAAATAACACTCCAAAGAGCGACTCACTGACAGCAAAATAATCAAGATAGATAAAGGGGACTGAGGTTAAAAAACAAAAAAAGGCAAAGGAGGCAAACATTGATGTCAGAATATCAAAGCGTGCTGGTCGATAACTTAATACGGTGCGATAACTGTCAATAAATAATGCAAAGCCACGGTGCTTAGATTGAAAGATAGGGATATTAAATAAATAGCGCCACACCAACAATAAAATCGTAAAACTGTAAACACACAGAGTGATGAAGATACTTTGCCAATGCCAAATCATCATTAAAGCACTGCCAATAGTGGGCGCCAATAAAGGAGCTATCATCATAATCATTGAAACATAAGACATTCCTTTTGCTGTTTCTTGTTGATAGATATGGCGAATAATTCCCGGCACAACCACTGTTGCCGCGGCACCAAAGAAAGCTTGGCATGCACGAAAAGCTAAAAACCATTGAATATCTTTACAAAAAACCAGCAAGAGAGAAAAAAATCCAAATCCAGATAAGCCAATTAATGCCAGTAAGCGCCGGCCTAATTGATCCGCTAACGGACCAAAAAAGAGCATTCCTAGGGCATAACCCGCTAAATATGTGCTTAAAGAAAGCTGAACCTGACTGATACTGGTGTTCATATCGGTCGCCATTTGCAACATAGCCGGTAAATATAAATCGACCGCAAGCGGCGTGATGGCCACAATACTCGCTAATAAGGGTAACAGCAGGCGTTTATTAATCGCGAAAGACATTAAATACGCTCAATGATAAAGGGGAGCTATAGTCTAGGGATTTCGTTACGTTTAACAAGTCAATTACTCGACAATAGTTGTGCAATGATGCCGCTTGCTATTTGCGACTATTAAATCCAAAGGGGCTAGATTAGAATATTCGATATGACAGATTTTTATCAAGGAACAACATGAAACGCATACTTTTAGCTTTATCTATTAGCGCGGCTTTGGTCGGGTGTAAGACTTCGCCAACAGGTCGGACACAATTAGCCTTGTATTCAGATGGGCAAATGAACACCATGGGAAAGCAAAGCTTTGAGCAATTAAAGCAACAGCTGCCAATTAATAACGATCAAAAAGTGAATCGTTATATTCAGTGTATCGCGGATAATGTAATTGCCGTTTTACCCGATAAATATGCGCAGCAGCAATGGGAGGTTGTCGTATTTGATGAACCATCAGCCAATGCCTTTGCACTGCCGGGCGGTAAAATAGGTGTTCATACGGGGTTATTAAAAGTGGCTACAAATCAGCATCAAGTTGCCACTGTCATGGGGCATGAGGTGGGGCATGTGATTGCGGAGCATTCAAATGAGCGAGCATCACAAAATTCAGCGATACAACTGGGTATGCAAGCGGCAGATGCATCGCTACGAAGTATCCAAAATGAATACCAAGGTGCGATTATGATGGCATTGGGGGTTGGCACTCAATATGGGGTGACGTTACCTTTTAGCCGTACTCATGAATCTGAGGCGGATGAAATTGGCTTAGAACTGATGTCAAAAGCAGGATTTAATCCAAAGGAATCCATTACTTTGTGGCAAAATATGAGTACAGCAGGCAGTGGTAACACGCCTGAGTTTTTATCGACTCATCCAGCGCCTTCTACTCGGATTGGTGATTTACGCAACCAAATGCCATCGGTGATGAAACTTCACCAAGCTGCAGCAAGTGCCGGTAAGAAGCCTGGTTGTAAATTATAAAATAATACACGTCAGGCATCAGTGGGTGTGTGAACTAGAATGTCCAGGCGACGTGAAGTTGTGGGGCTGATTCATTGTTATCAGTCCCGAGTTTATTGTGCCAAACCTGCCATTTTACACCCAGTAAAAGGGTATTTTCTTCAAATTCAAGTGCGTGGCCTAAATCCCATTGCAATATAGGTTGAGCCAATACCCAACTATTCACCTCTTTACCTAACTCATTTTGTCTGCCATCAATGTATTCAATATGACCCGTAAAATTAAAGCGTTGATTGCCGATGTTAAAAGGTAAACCCCAAGCGGTGTCAATCATCCAGCTGTCAGATTCAGCAGGCGCACCACCTGATATCAGTCCGCCATTATCATCGAGATAGCCGGTGATCAGTGTATTAAAAAATGCAAAACCAGGCACATCCCAGTACAGCTTTATGCCAGGTAAATACTTCACGACATTCGCATCGCCTGCGGCATTTACGCCTATCACAGCGCCTACATCTTTAAGAGCACCAAAAGAAATGTGTTTTGAAGTGGCTTTTGAAAAACTGATGCTCGAATAAAACTCTCCGTAATACTCGTTGTCTTGATACCCATCCGTGTGATTATCTTTAATAAAGTCAACAAAGAAGAAATTATCGCCCAATTGGTAGGATGAGCTGTGCTGCAATGTAGCCACTTGAGTGCTGCTTTTCTCATTGGTGAATGGATTAAGAAAATCCCCTTGATTAAAGTGGAGTTGAGTTTGGCTCCAGGTTGCAGCAGAAGCATTGGCAGAGATAAATACACAGCAGGCGATTAATTTTTTCATAGAGTAAGGATATTGACGAAATATACAGCTCAGTGTAGAACAAATTGAATCGTTGAGTGACTAAGAATAAAAAATGCAGCGAAAAGCTGCATTTTTTATTCTTAGTAATTTAGGCTTTGTGCCGATTAATACAAATCACCGCAATGGCCGTAAAGGCTAAAATAAAGCAGTAATAAGAAGAGGTTGAAACTTGCCAAGGCGAAATTTGGAATGTCGCACCGAGTAACAATGCTTGCGCACCATAAGGTAACGAACCTTGCATCACACAGGCGAAAATATCTAACAGGCTTGCTGAACGCTTGCCCGAAATTTTGCCATCTTCAGCCAGTTTTTTTGCTATTGGGCCCGCAACAATAATTGATACTGTATTATTGGCAATGCAAAGGTTTGAAGTTAAGACTAACGCAGCAATTCCAAGTTGATCAGCCACTTTACGATTCCATTTGGCAATCACTTTAGTGAGAGCCTGAATTTTATTGGTAATATAGTCTAGGCCGCCATTTATCCGGATAAACTCGGACAACCCACCAATCAACATTGACAGTAAAAATATCTCTTGCATGCCACTAAAGCCTTCGTAAATATCTTTTATGAAGGCACTGCCTTGATAGTCACCGGTAAAGCCCATTAAACCCGCAAATACAATGCCACTGAATAACACCACAAACACATTGAAGCCCATTACAGCTAGAATTAAGATAAAGGCATAGGGTAAAACCAAAAGTAAATCGTACTCTTTCACGTCAATGACTTCAGGTTCTGGAGTTAGCACAAATAACAAAATAACGGTTAAAATTGCAGCTGGAACGGCAATTTTAAAGTTTTCACGAAATTTGTCTTTCATTTCACACCCTTGCGTACGCGTAGCCGCAATAGTGGTGTCGGAAATAATCGATAAATTATCGCCAAACATCGCGCCAGAAACCACAGCGCCAGCAACTAGAGCAGGATCCATTCCTGTTTTAATTGATAACGCATAGGCAATTGGGCCAATGGCACCAATAGTACCCATTGATGTTCCCATGGCTGTTGCCACTATCGCAGAAATCAAAAACAAACCAGGTAATAAGAAACTAGGCGGAACTAAATCAAGCCCAGCATTGACGACGGCATCAACTCCGCCAGTTGCACCAGCAACGGTTGAAAACGCACCAGCAAGCAAGTAAATCAGACACATTGTAATGATATTGCTGTGGCCAGCCCCTTTGATAAAGGTATCAACAGACTGATTAATTGATGCTTTATTTAAGAAAAAGGCGAGCAATATAGCAGGTAAAATCGCAACAGGAGCGGGCAGTTGATAAAACGCGTAATCGACTCCTTGTGATTGAAGGTATAGACCTGCACCTAAAAAAATGGCGACAAAGCTTAGAAGTGGAAGCAAAGATAACTTAGCGTTTAACTTGCTGTATGTAGACTGCATATAAACCTCTTAATAAATAACGACGCAGCCCACGAGTTCCTTTTTTAGCTGCATTTTTCAAGCGCCCGCAAGCCAAAGACCAAATCGGCGCCTTAAATCTAAGGAAGTGCGAATGTATAGATGGCTAGATGTTTTGTCAAATTTTTATTGTTACACTGTGCCTATCAATAGCTGTCTATTTATCTGGGCGAAACCCTTTGGTGCATCCGCGATAAATAAACATTAAACTTAACATATCGTAATAATTGCTGGTTAAAAAGCCTTTATCTGCTTTTTTAATAAACAAACAGGTTGGGTAAGGTGCAATTTAACCACTTATTAATAAAGAGAATAATATGATTAGAATTGGTGTTTTTGGTGCGAATGGCCGTATGGGGCAAGCATTATTACAAGCAACAGAAAAAGCAACGCAGAGTCAAATCGCGGGGGCATTTGTACGACCGAGTTCGACCTTCTATCAAATTTCAGTTGGCCCAATTATTGGCTCGACAGCGTGTCAGCTAGCTTTTAGTGATTATCAGCACGCTGAAACAGACGCAATCGATGTACTGATTGATTTTACATTGCCGCAAGGGATGTTGACGCATTTGGAATTTGCGGTTGCACATAAACTGCCCATGGTAATAGGCACGACAGGGCTAAGTGCAGACGAGTTTGCGAAATTACAGCAAGCTGCTAAAACTATTCCCATAGTGTTTTCTCGCAACTTCAGTGTCGGGATTAATTTACTACTGAATTTAGTGCAAACAGCGGCGAAAACATTATCAGATGACATTGATATCGAAGTTTTCGAAGCTCACCACCGCCATAAAATTGATGCACCTTCTGGCACTGCGTTAGCGATTGGAGAGGCGATTGCAAAGGCAAAAGGCTGGCAACATGACGAAGTTGCTCGTTATGATCGTCATCACGATCATGAAGAGAAATCTCAAAACGAAATTGGCTATTCAGTGTTAAGAGCGGGGGATATAGTCGGTGAACATACGGCTTATTTCGCATCTATGGGCGAAAGGCTCGAAATTACACACAAAGCGAGTTCTAGAATGACCTTTGCACAAGGTGCAGTAAGGGCTGCGGCTTGGTTGAAAAATCAACCGGCAGGACTTTATGATATGCAAGATGTGCTAGGTTTTAAGTAGAAAAGGTTTTTTTTTAGCGCTTTGACTCAATTTTTATGTGAAAGGCGCTATTTTTATATTTTATGTAATTAGGGTTAGACCTGCGACGCTTTTTATTCTAGAATAAGCACAATTTGCCAAAATTTATTTTGCGTGTTTCCAAACGCCTTGAGCGGGTCGTAAATCGTCAGTTTTTACACCCGTTTTTTACTGTTAGGAGGTTAACTTGACTATATCCGCTTTGTTAGTCCTAGAAGACGGCACAGTGTTCCGCGGTACTGCTATTGGGGCTGAAGGTATTTCAGTCGGTGAAGTAGTGTTTAATACATCAATGACAGGCTATCAGGAGATTTTAACTGATCCCTCATATGCGGAACAAATCGTAACCCTGACTTATCCGCATGTGGGTAATACGGGCACTAACAGCGAAGACGAAGAAGCGAATAAAATCTGGGCTAAAGGCCTAGTTATTCGTGATTTGCCTCTGCTAGCGAGTAATTTCCGTAATGAGCAATCATTAGATGAATATTTAAAAGCCCGTAATATCTTAGGTATTGCAGACATCGACACCCGTAAGCTTACTCGCATTCTACGTGATAAAGGTGCGCAGAATGGCTGTATTATTGCCGGTGAGATTGACGAAGAAAAAGCATTGGAAGCAGCAAAGGCTTTCCCTGGTCTAAAAGGGATGGATCTTGCAAAAGTTGTTACTACAACTGAACAATATCAATGGAATGAAGGAAGCTGGACGTTAGGTGAAGGTTTCAAAACCCTTGCTGAAGAAGAGCAAAAATTCCATGTTGTTGCCTATGATTTTGGTGTAAAACGTAACATCTTACGTATGTTAGTAGACCGAGGCTGTAAGCTAACGGTTGTCCCTGCACAAACTAGCGCAAAAGACGTATTAGCGCTTAATCCAGATGGTATCTTTTTATCAAATGGACCGGGAGACCCGGCACCGTGTACGTACGCAATTGATGCAATCACTTCTTTCTTAGAAACAGATACACCTATCTTTGGTATTTGTTTAGGTCACCAATTACTGGCACTCGCCTCAGGTGCACAAACTGTTAAAATGAAGTTTGGTCACCATGGTGGTAACCACCCAGTTAAAGATCTTGATCGTGGTGTTGTGATGATTACTGCACAAAATCATGGTTTTGCTGCAGATGAGGCAACTTTGCCTGATACATTGCGCGCAACACACAAATCATTATTCGATGGCACATTACAAGGTATTCATCGTACTGATAAGCCAGCGTTTAGCTTCCAAGGTCACCCTGAAGCGAGCCCTGGACCACATGATGCAGCTCCGTTATTTGATCATTTCATCGACTTGATGCAAGCACGTAAACAATAATTTAGGACCGAGAGTAACAATGCCAAAACGTACTGATATAAAAAGCATTCTTATCCTAGGTGCAGGCCCAATTGTAATCGGCCAAGCCTGTGAATTTGACTACTCGGGTGCACAAGCCTGTAAAGCGCTTCGCGAAGAAGGCTACCGTGTCATTCTAGTGAATTCTAACCCAGCGACGATCATGACAGATCCTGAGATGGCGGATGCAACATATGTTGAGCCAATCCATTGGGAAGTCGTTGAGAAAATTATCGAAAAAGAAAAGCCTGATGCTGTGTTACCTACGATGGGTGGCCAAACAGCTCTAAACTGTGCCCTTGATTTAGACAAGTACGGTGTATTGGCTAAGCACGGTGTTGAGCTAATCGGTGCTACTGCGGATGCAATCGATAAAGCTGAAAACCGTGAGCGTTTTGATGCCGCGATGAAAAACATTGGCCTTGAGTGTCCGCGTGCAGAAATCGCCCACTCAATGGACGAAGCCAAAGACATTGTAAAGCGCATCGGCTTACCTTGTATTATTCGCCCTTCTTTCACTATGGGTGGAACAGGTGGTGGTGTTGCATACAACCTTGAAGAGTTTGAAGAAATCTGTGAGCGTGGCCTTGATCTTTCTCCTACTAGTGAACTACTCATCGATGAATCTTTGATTGGTTGGAAAGAGTATGAGATGGAAGTGGTTCGTGACAAAAACGACAACTGTATCATCGTCTGTTCGATTGAGAACTTTGACCCAATGGGTGTACACACAGGTGACTCAATCACCGTTGCTCCGGCGCAAACATTGACTGATAAAGAATACCAAATCATGCGTAATGCCTCGATGGCTGTTTTACGTGAGATTGGGGTTGAAACAGGTGGTTCAAACGTTCAGTTCGGTGTTAACCCAGACGACGGTCGTATGGTTATCATTGAAATGAACCCGCGTGTATCGCGTTCATCAGCATTAGCATCAAAAGCAACCGGTTTCCCTATTGCAAAAATCGCCGCAAAATTAGCGGTCGGTTACACCTTAGATGAGCTTCAAAATGACATCACTGGTGGTAAAACACCAGCATCATTTGAGCCTTCAATCGATTATGTCGTAACAAAAATCCCACGTTTCAACTTTGAAAAATTTGCTGGTGCAAACGACCGTTTGACGACGCAAATGAAATCAGTGGGTGAAGTCATGGCGATTGGTCGTAACCAACAAGAATCATTACAAAAAGCACTTCGCGGTTTAGAAGTGGGTGCTACAGGTTTCAACCCAATTGTTGCCCTAGATGACCCAAGTGCAAAAGAAAAGATTATTCACGAACTTCGTGAGCCAGGTGCTGAGCGTATCTGGTATGTCGCAGATGCAATGCGTCACGGCATGTCTGTTGACGATGTATTTGAATACACCAAAATTGACCGTTGGTATTTAGTCCAAATTGAAGACATCTTAAAAGATGAAGCGGCAATTAAAGCGGGCGGAATGGCTGGCTTGACTAAAGACTTCCTTCGTCGCCTTAAGCGCAAAGGTTTTGCTGATGCACGTATCGCTGAAATAGCCGGTGTATCTGAAGCTGAAATCCGTAAAAAACGTCATAGCTTTGGTATTAGCCCAGTTTATAAGCGTGTTGATACATGTGCAGCAGAGTTTAGCTCTGATACAGCATATATGTATTCGACCTATGATGAAGAGTGTGAAGCAAACCCATCAGATAAAGACAAAATCATGGTCATAGGCGGTGGTCCAAACCGTATCGGCCAAGGTATTGAGTTCGATTACTGTTGTGTACATGCTGCATTGGCACTGCGTGAAGATGGCTATGAAACGATCATGGTTAACTGTAACCCTGAGACTGTATCTACAGACTACGATACATCAGATCGTTTGTACTTCGAACCGATTACTCTTGAAGATGTGCTTGAAATCGTTCGTGTTGAAAAGCCAAAGGGCGTAATCGTTCAATATGGCGGACAAACACCACTTAAATTAGCGCGTGAATTAGAAGCGAATGGCGTGCCAGTAATTGGTACTTCACCTGATGCGATTGACCGTGCAGAAGATCGTGAGCGCTTCCAGCAATTAGTTGAGCGTTTAGACTTGTTACAACCGCATAATGCAACAGTGACTTCTACTGAAGAAGCTATGGCTAAATCGCTTGAGATTGGTTTCCCACTTGTGGTTCGTCCATCTTATGTACTTGGTGGTCGTGCGATGGAAATCGTGTACGACGAAGAAGATTTACGCCGTTACATGACCGAAGCGGTTCAAGCATCGAATGAAGCGCCGGTATTACTTGATCACTTCTTAGATGATGCAATTGAAATCGACGTTGATGCAATTTGTGACGGTGAGCAAGTGATCATTGGCGGTATTATGGAGCATATCGAGCAAGCGGGTGTTCACTCGGGTGACTCAGCCTGTTCACTTCCTCCATATACACTGAGCCCGGAAATTCAAGATCGTATGCGTGACCAAGTAACGCGTATGGCACTTGAATTAGGTGTTGTTGGTTTGATGAATACTCAGTTCGCTGTTAAAGATGGCGAAGTGTATTTAATCGAAGTCAACCCACGAGCTGCGCGTACTGTTCCATTTGTTTCTAAAGCAACAGGTGTACCAGTGGCGAAGATTGCTGCACGTTGTATGGCAGGTCAATCTCTTGCTTCACAAGGTATTACCAAAGAAACAATTCCGCCATACTACAGCGTTAAAGAAGTTGTTTTACCATTTGCTAAGTTCCAAGGTGTGGATCCAATCCGTGGCCCTGAAATGCGTTCGACTGGTGAAGTAATGGGTGTGGGCGATAACTTTGCTGAAGCCTTTGCTAAAGCACAGTTAGGTGCAGGAAATATTTTACCTCGTGGTGGTCGTGCTTTATTATCAGTGCGTAACGGCGATAAAAAGCGTATTGTAGAACTTGCACGCATTATGACAGAACTTGGTTTTGAAATTGATGCAACAGGTGGTACCGCTGCAGCACTTGAAACTGCAGGCATTGAAGTACGTCGTGTGAATAAAGTGTTCGAGGGTCGTCCACATATTCTTGACCGTATTAAAAATGGCGAATACAGCTATATCGTTAATACAACTGAAGGCCGTCAAGCGATTGAAGACTCTAAAGTGCTTCGTCGTGGTGCGCTTCAGCACAAAACAAACTATACCACTACGCTTAACGCCGCTTTTGCAAACTGTAAAGCAAATGCAGCGGACGATCGCTCTACCGTAAATTCATTACAAGAGCTTCACCGTCGCGTAAAATAAAAAATGGATACCCTAGTAACATCGTTGCTAGGGTATATAAGCGAGATTTTATGCAACAAACACCGATGACTGTTCGTGGTGTCGATCTTCTTCGTGAAGAACTAAACGAACTCAAAACAGTTAAACGTCCAAGAATTATTGCTGATATTGCAGAAGCGCGTGAACACGGCGACTTAAAAGAAAATGCTGAGTATCATGCAGCTCGTGAAGAGCAAGGCTTTTGTGAAGGCCGCATTCAAGAAATTGAAGCTAAGTTATCTAATGTTCAAGTGATTGATGTAACTAAAATGCCTAACACTGGCAAAGTTATTTTTGGTACTACAGTGACAATTGTCAATGTGGACACTGATGAAGAAGTCACTTATCGCATCGTTGGTGACGATGAGGCGAATATCAAAGCGAATCTTATTTCTGTTAATTCGCCTATCGCTCGCGGGCTAATAGGAAAAGAAGTCGATGATGCAGTGACGGTCACCACACCAAAAGGTGACGTTGAATATGAAATCACAGCAGTTGAATATATTTAACAATCAAGACTACAATGAAAGCTCGGTATGTACCGGGCTTTTTTTTTAGGGAGATAAAATTGCGCATTACAAAAATAATAACAATTGCACCCTTTGTCTTATTTCAACACCATGTATTAGCAGCGAGCTGTGTAGAGACCTTTGCTGCAAAACAATACTCCGAAGCATTTACCCTTTGCCGTGAAGACAGCGAAGACAACAATGCAAATGCCAGCTTTATCATGGCTAAAATCTATGCTCGCGGCTTAAGTGTGAATACTAATGTCGACCAATCTATTTCATACCTAACCCATGCCGCTGAGTTGTCCCACCCTGAAGCTATGTTTAATCTTGCAGTTGCCTTTGAGTTAGGAAAAGGGCTTGTTAAGAGCTCGACTGATGCCTTTGACTGGTACGTGCGCTCTGCTGAGGCGGGTTTTATTCCCGCACAGCGCAAAGTGGCCTTGATGTACGAAAAAGGTAAAGGAACGGCTGTTGACGCCAAGCACTCATACGAATGGTATAAAAAAGCGGCCGAAGCAGGGGAGTCGCATGCTCAGTTAAAATTAGGTGCTATTTTACTTCAAGATAAAGTGGTGCCTAAAGATATTGAGGCGGGATTGACCTGGATTGAAAAATCAGCCAAGCAAGGGGAAGTCGAAGCACAATTTGCCTTAGCGACTTTGCTTTGGAATCGAGATGTCGAGCAATCGTTATATTGGTACGAACAAGCGGCAGAAAATGGTAATAATTATGCGATGCATAACCTCGCTTCTATATATTTAAAAGGCGAAAAAGTCGCGATTGATCTTGATAAAAGTGAGTACTACGCAAAAATGAGCGTGGCGAATGGGCAAGCAGCCAGTGAAAAAATCTTACTGCTGGTTGAACAATTGAGAGCAAAAAACAGCACTCCTGTAATCGATGAAACAATACTCGCGCAGAACTCTGATAACACTAAAGCTGCATCGTCCGAAACAGCCGTTGCGTCTGTATCTATCTCTGAATCGCAGAACATCGAAACTAACACGCAGCAGACAAGCGAAGCTGAGTCATCAACTATTGTGGCAAGCTCTTCCAATATGATATCTGAGCAATGGTTACCGGAATCTGGATTTATTATTCAATTTGCAAAAATTCATAGCCAAGCAGGGGTGGAGCATTTTATTAATAAATATCAATTGTTAGGCATGGTAAAAGTACTGCCTTTAGAACGAGAAGGTGCCTATTTGGTGGTGAGTGATCCTTTTACCACATGGCAACAGGCGAATAATTCATTAACTAAGCTCTCGCAAGAGGTAAAGGTTGAGCAACCTTGGATCCGAAATAATAAAGCTGTGCTTGCATTGTTATAGGTGAAAAATGCTTAGACATGTGTTGTTGTCAGCGTTATGTTTTGTCGCTTTTTCAACTGAAGGACGCACCCTTAAAATTGCCTCTGATGATTGGTGTCCATATATTTGTGATAATCAAGAAAAGCCAGGTTATGTGGTTGAAATCATTAAGCGAGTAATGGCGAAACATCATATTAATGTACAGTTTGAAGTGATGCCACTAGGAAGAGCATTTGTAGAGGTCGAGAATAATCGCCTAGATATGGTACTTGCACTGACAGAAGTGCATATTAAAGAACATGCTTTAATCGCCAGTGACGTAGTGATTGGTGATTATGCCAATGATTTTTTTGTGTTATCAGATAACCCATTTCGATTTAAGAATATCGATCAGCTTAAAAATGAGCGGCTCGGGGTTATAGAATCATACGAGTATGGCGCATATCTTGATGCGTTTATTCGCTTACATCCAGAACAAATACACATCGCTCATGGCCGAGCACCCTTGCAGCAAAATATCAATATGTTACTTAAAGGTCGTTTATCCGTTGTTCTCGACACTAAAAACACCGTGCAATTCTTTTTGCATCAGCAAGGAATTTCAAATGTTTTATATGCGGGGACGCAAGGGCGCACAGCTCCCTTGTATATTGGTTTTAACCCACAACTCACTGATTTACCTGTGTTACAGCAGTACTTAAGCAAGGGCCTCGATGAATTACGTACTACAAGTCAACTCAAACAAATGCTACAAGGCTATGGTATATCTTATTGGCAGTTAGCAGAGCCTGTGACACTTCAAGCCCCGTAACCACCTCGCCAGCAGTTAGTCTCTATCGATAAACGGTATCAGTATCTTCAGTTTAAAGTGTCTTTCTTAACCTGTTCCACTGACAATAACTGTTTAATGACGGATAAAGTGAACAATCACGCTTTTGTATAAGCAAAAAAAACCAGTGAGTTTCCTCACTGGTTTTTTATTTTAAATTGAAATTAATTGACTGACACTTCTGCTGCAGGGCTGTCTGCTTTAGGGGTTTTATTGCGCTTTAATACGCGTTTTAAATCTTCTAACGCCACATATTGGCAAGGAATCAAAATCAACGTAATAAAAGTAGCAAACAGCACACCAAATGCCAGCGAAACGGCCATTGGAATAACAATTTTAGCTTGTAAACTGGTTTCGGTAATAATCGGGATTAGGCCAATAAACGTTGTGACAGAAGTCAACATAATGGCTCTAAAGCGACGACAACCGGCATCTTCAACAGCTTGTTTGAGTGCAATGCCTTTTTTACGTGCTTGATTGACAAAATCAACCATTACCAGTGAATCATTCACCACAACACCGGCAACAGCGATAATACCGAAGACCGATAAACTGCTCATGGTCATTCCTAAAATCATATGGCCAAACATTGCGCCAATGACACCAAATGGGATCACAGACATAATTAATAATGGCTGTGAATAAGAACGAAGTGGGATAGCCAATAAGGCAAAGACTAAAATCATCGATAAGACAAAGTTACGCATTTGCTCGGCAGCACTGTTCATTTCATCTTGAATACGCCCAGCGACACTACTTTGCACTCCTGGATAGTTTTTCAGTAAGGCAGGTAAGTATTCGTCACGGATCTCTTTGGCTATTTCAAATGGTTGAGCTTGATTTGTGTCAACCGATGCCCAGACATTAATGGTACGTTTTGCGTTTTCACGACGGATCCGATTAACACCATCGGCCAAGGACACTTGTGCGACTTCTGACAATAAGACTTCAGCACCTGAAGGTGTGATAATCCGTGTATCGTTGATTTCACTGATCGAATTACGTTGCTCTTCTGGGTAGCGGATCATGACTTTGACTTCTTCACCGTCACGTAAAATACGCTGAGCCTCTAAACCGTAATAACTAAAGCTTACCTGTGATGCAACATCCGATAAGGTGAGGCCCATACTGTAGGCTAACGGCTTAAGGTCTAAACGAACCTCATCAGTAGCGTTTTGCATGGAGTCATTGATATCACCGACCCCTTTGATGGTGTTGAGCTTGTCTTTTAGTTCTTGGGCCACTTTACGTAAATCAGCCACATTTTTACCTTCAAGACGGAAACTAATATCGCCATCATCGCGTCCACCACCAAAAATGCTATCTTGAATGGTCATCGATTTCATACCCGGTAGTGGCGGCATGTTTTTACGCCATAAATCAGACAAGGCAAACGTATCAATCGGACGGTTATCTGGATCGACCAACACAGCCATAATTCGAGCATTGGTGCGGCCATTTAAACTGACAGACAAATCCTTAATCATTGGCATGCCATAGTCAGCTTTTACTTGTTCTTCGACGTCTAAAATGACTTTTTCAACTGCCAGCACAGTATCAAGGGTGGCTTTTTCAGAAGAAGACAAGTTCATCTCAATACGCACAGCTGGAAAATCATGGGGTATTTTAGGGCTTGATACAAACTTGACAAACCCGCCGGCAAATAGCCCGGCACTGACAATTAAAATACCGACAAAACCAGTAATAACAGCATAACGATAATGAATACATTTAACGATAAATGGGCGGTAGTAGTTTTCAACAAATGATTTGAGCCCGCCGTCGATGTTGCTTCGCAAGCGGTGCATCGGGTTGCGAGGGTTGTGTGGGGTCATTTTCATTTTGGCAATATGCGCAGGCAGAATGAGCTTAGACTCAACTAAAGAGAACAATAAACACAAAATGATCACGCCGCCGATGGCTTTACCAAATGCTGATTCAGGTCCTGTTGACAGTGTCATCGGCAAAAAAGCTGCCACGGTGGTGAGTACGCCAAATGTAGCAGGCATCGCCACGCGTTTTACCCCGCGGATCACGTTATCTAATGAATGGCCATGTTCTTCGATTTCACTGTGGGCGGACTCACCAATGACGATGGCATCATCCACTACGATACCCAGTACCAAAATAAAGGCAAACAGAGAGGCGACATTAATAGTGACATCTAAAAAGCCGATGGGCATGAATAAAAATGCGCCTAAGAATGAAACAGGCAAACCCATCATCACCCAAAAAGCCAGACGTGCGCGTAAAAATAACGCGAGGATCACCATAACCAGTAAACCACCCCATACCATATTATCAATCATCATATTAAGACGACCTTCGAGATAATAGGTTAAATCTACGATAGGAGTGAGTTTGACGCCATCAGGCAAAGTGGACTCTTTTTCGGCCAGATACTTTTCAATTACTGCAGCAACTTTAGTGATGTCTTGATCTTCAGAAGCGCGAATATCAAATGTGAGGGCATTGTGGCCATTGTATTTATGGTATTGGATCCCTTCTTGAAAGCCATCATTGACTGTTGCAACGTCACCCAGGAACACTTGTGTACCATCAGGCAGCGAAATAAGCGGTAGGTTTTCAAATTGGCGGCCTGTATATGCTTGGTTTTCAACCCGCATAGAGATATAACCATTTTCAGCACGAATTTGCCCCGCGGACATATTTGCAGAAAAACCGCGTACGGCATTGGCAATATCGCGGAAGGTTAACCCGTATTCACGCAGTTTGTCAGGGCTGACTTCAATGCCTATTTCGTAATTTAGTCCACCATTGAATCGGGCAATGTTAATCATCGGCAAGGCTTGAATTTCATCATGGAGTTTATTACCAAGCTCTCTTAAATCACGGCGATTTAAATCCCCGTAAAGTGCCAACACCATGACTTCTTGTTCAAATTTTTCTTGTGCAACAATAGGGCGCTCCATGCCAGCTGGGAAACTGGAGATTGAATCGACCTGCATTTTGACTTCATCGAGTACATCTTGCACATTGTAGCTTTCGTCGACTTCAATCCATGCATTTGAACTGCTGCGGTTTGAATAAGTGATTAAGCGCTTGACCCCTTGGATCCCTTCTAACGCTTCTTCAACTTTGATGGTGATCCCTTCTTCAACTTCTTGTGGGGCTGCTCCCGGATAAGCAACTTGCACACTTAACCAGTTGATTTGAAATTGTGGGAACATTTGCTTGCGGATTGTCATGGCTGTTAGCAAACCGCCCAGCAAAATAAACACCATTAACAGGTTCGCTGCGACAGGGTTGCGAGCAAACCAGGCGATTAAGCCTTTTTCTGTTTGAGCGCTCATGGCTAATCTTCCTTCATTGCAAGTTGCGTTGTGCTGGCAGGTTCGAGAGGTTTAGTCAGCTCAGGAGCAAGTTTCATTCCTTCAGTCGGATACTCGAGTGCCGAGGTAATAATATGCTCGCCCGCTTGTAAACCCGCTTTGGTGATGACCATATTATTTTGCTCACGTACAATATCGACGGTGCGAAAACTTAATGTATTATCATCATTAAGAATCGCGACGCGATTATTTTTCACTAAGTGATGAGGAATACGGGTCGCTTGATCAATTTGTTGCCCTTCGATGGTGGCATTGACATAGGCACCAAAGCGCAATGGCTTTTGTTCATTTGTTGTCAGTGCATACGGATCGTTAACTTGGGCAACCAAATAAGTCATTCGGCTTTTATTATCAATAACGCCTTCGCTACGGACAATTTTTGCTGGCCAAACAACGTCTTGTCCGGCATAGGTTGCCGATAAATTAACATTTGCGCCGAGACCATTATTGACCAGATATTGCAAATCTTTGTCTGGAACTGGCAGGCGAATTTCTGCAACTTGTGTTGCATTAAGCACGCCAAATACGCTTCCTTGATTGACCACACTGCCTAAACTGATATCTCGATCTGCAATGATGGCATCGTACGGTGCTTTGATATACGTGCGTTCTAGATTACGGCTTGCGCGTTTGACAGCAGCCTCTGCAGCACGATAACGAGCTAGTTTTTCGGCCAATTGTGGTTTTCTTAAATACAGTTCAGATGGGATGGCTTCGTTTGAGTTTTTGCTAATGCGATCCCATTCACTTTGCGCCACATGAGCTTGAGCGCGTTCAATTTCAAGCGCTGAACGTGCTTGCGCTAAGCTCGCATCAGCCTCAGTCAACGCAGCCTCGTAATCATTGGGGTCAATTCGAACCAAGACTTCACCTTGTTGAACAAAGCGACCAGGCTCAAACAGTGGCGACACAGACACAACTTGTCCTGAGACTTGCGCCACGAGCTTGGTTTGATCTTTAGCCATGACTAACCCGTGAGAACGTACATCAAGGGAAACGGCTTCCACCTTAGCTGGACTGGTTTTAACTAAAGGTAAAATGATGGTTTCTTCTTTTTCTTCGGGTGGTTTTTTCATCGCAATGAGCGAACCCGCCACTGCGATTGCGATGATACCGATGCTCAGCGGTATTAAAATTTGTTTCTTAGTAGCCACGATGACTTCCTTTATTACTTATATTGATGACTTCTATATAATAAGCAATATGATGTTTACAAACTGCTTGAAGTTGTAACAAACTGTTTGTTTTTTTAGTTTAAATTTACCTTTCTCTTAATTTTTGTTTATATCGCTCTGATTTATATCAATTTTTAAAATCAAGAGTGTGTCCAGCGCAGATATAAAATATTTCAGTGAGCGATCATAAAATAGAGAAAAAACGATTTTACGTTTTAAAAACAGGTAATTAGCACAGGTATTTACATATGATTTATTGCGTAATCGTTACAACGAGAATTAACTGCTAGGGCCTGATTTTATCGTTAATCACAATGCTCGATGTCCGATATGATGGCTAATCATTGTTGAGAGGATTACAATAGCGGCTTGTTTTACTGATAGGAGGGCAGATGAAGTCAGATCCTTTAATTATTCCCATTACTGATTGGTCTCCTTGTATTTCACAAACTCACCAATTAGGCTGCGGTGCATGTTGTATTGCGCCTTCAATTTCTTCTGCTATTCCTGGCATGCCTGATGGCAAACCTGCAGGCGTGCGCTGCGTGCAGTTAGATGATAAAAATTTATGTAAGATTTTTGACCAGCCTGAACGTCCAGCGGTATGTAGTCAGTTTACTGATGACGAATTTATTTGCGGACAAGGCCCTGACTATGCGTTACAAACCTTGACTGAACTTGAACAGGCTACCGGGCAATACTGAGCATAATGCTGAGTGAGAAATACACGCCATCATCATCGTATAATGGCGTGTGAAAAAATTTACTGAGGGGGGAAGTTACTTAAAATAGCTGCAACTGTGCTGTTAATGGTGGCAGTGCGTTGTTCTGGAGTTTGATTTTTCTTCAAACGTCCTTCTTTTGCTCCGCGCCAAATTAGCTGATTTGTTTTTCTATCAATAATATCAATCACTAGGGTTCCGACTTCATAATTAGTTGTTTGTGTGTGATGCTGGTAACCCATGCCCCAATAATCCCAGCGCGCATTGTAGCTTGTGGAAAAGGTATCGACTTCGACTTTGTTGTCAACTGCAGCATGGTAATTGACTAATAAGTCAGCGTTTTTCTCGTCGCTTTTGGCTAATCCTAATCCGGCTAAATTGTCATTAACAGCATTTTGGACGCGTTGTTCCATCAGAGGACTAATTTGGTAATTATTGGTGTTTTTCGTTAAGCTGGCATTGGGGATCCAAGCGAAACTTTTATAGTTAGAAAACGTAACGGATTTATCGTAATCCCAATCAGGTGTTTTAGCGCAGGCGGCTAATAATAAAACGCAAAGCGAAACGAGTAAATGTTTCATAGCGACTCCTTTAGACTGTAACTGTAGTGATAAGAGCAACATAGCATAAAATGATCACCCTGTATTGATCCTAGTGAGTTTAAACTTAACCCGCGCTGATTAACGCGTAAAGAGGGAATATGAACCGAGATTGGATAAACCAAGCCATCGCCAAAATTGAAGCAGATTATGTGCGCTCAGCCGATACACACTTAATTGTATTGCCATTGGCGTGTTACCCTAATATTGATATTTACCTCAAGGATGAAAGCACCCATCCGACCGGCTCGTTAAAACATCGCTTAGCGCGCTCACTTTTTTTATACGCATTGTGTAATGGCTGGATCAATCAAGATACTGTGATTATTGAGTCTTCATCTGGGTCGACAGCGGTTTCAGAAGCTTACTTTGCGCGGATGTTAGGATTAAAGTTCATTGCAGTAATGGCAAAAACAACCGCAGCTGAAAAAATCAAACAAATCGAGTTTTATGGGGGACAGTGCCATTTAGTCGATAGCACCAATGAAATATACCAAGAGTCGCGGCGCTTAGCACAAGAGCTTGGCGGCCACTATATGGATCAATTTACATATGCAGAGCGTGCAACTGATTGGCGCGGAAATAACAACATTGCAAAAAGTATGATTGAACAAATGCAAAAAGAGCGTTTTCCTGAACCTAGCTGGTTTGTAATGAGCCCAGGTACAGGTGGGACTTCTGCCACAATTGGTCGTTATATTCGTTATTTGGGATTACAGAGTCAATTAATGGTGGCTGATCCTGAGCATTCTGTTTTTTATGATTTTTATCAACATGGTGATGCGTCAATAACCTCTACAACGGCTAGTAAAATAGAAGGGATTGGCCGACCAAGAGTCGAACCGTCTTTTATTTCTGGTGTAATTGATGAGATGCATAAAGTGCCCGATGGGCACAGCATTGCGGCGATGCAGTGGCTCAATCATCGTTTAGGTCGCAAGGTCGGGCCCTCTACAGGCACTAATTTAGTCGCTGTGTTGGCGTTAGCGCAACGAATGCAAGCTAATGGAGAAGAGGGGTCGATTGTGTCGTTAATTTGTGATTCTGGTGAGCGCTATTTAAATACTTATTATGATCCCGCTTGGCTTTCGTTACATATTCAATCTGATGAAGTGTATCAGGCTTATTTAAATAATATTCGATAATCCAACGCAATCTACTGTTGACCCGATTGTGCTTATGAAATAATAAGCACACTGTTGTATGCATAACAATAAAAACGAGATACCTCATGCAAGACTCAATTTATACTCTGCTGCCGCCTATTGTGGCCATTATTGTGGCGATTTGGCGAAAAAGTGCCATTCAAGCATTAGCGGTCGGATTGCTATTAACCAGCTTGATGCAGGCACAGTTCAATCCTGTTTCAAGTATTTTAACGACCAGCGATACATTAATTGATGTGTTTTCGGGCGCATCGAACCAACGAATTATCATTTTTAGTTTATTAATCGGCGCAATATTAATGCTGATTAAACAATCGGGTGGCGTTAATGCGTTTATTGCGACGTTATCCAACCGTCATTGGGTGAAAAACAAGCGTCAAGCCAGTTTATTACCCAGTATTATCGGTACCTCTATTTTTACTGACTCAAACTTAAGTATGTTTACTGCTGGTATTGCAAGCCAAAGTGTATTCGATAAATATGGGCTTTCACGAGCTAGGTTAGCTTTTTTAATCGATTCAACATGTTCACCGGTGAGTATTTTACTCTTGATTAATGGCTGGGGGGCATATGTGTTAGGTTTACTCGATGGGTATGCACTGACTGATACTGTCGGTATTTTAATACAAACAATCGGGTATAATTTTTACCCGATTATTGTGTTAGTCATGGTTTATTATACTGCGATTTCAACACGAGTATTTGGCCCATTAAAATACGCGTCAAGTAAAGTTGAAGAAACAGCAGAGCAACAAGTTACTATTATTGGAAAAACCCGTTACATGTTAGTGCCAATGTTATTAATTGTTGTTGTGACGTTGATTTTGTTATACATCACGGGTGAGGGCGATCTGCGTCGCGGTTCTGGTTCATTTTCAGTGATGTGGGCTGTCATTTGTGCGTTTGTTGTGCTCAGTGTATTATTATTTATTGATAAGGTCGTTACGGCTAAAACTTGGTTTAAATACTCTAGTGCAGGTATTAAACAGCTGCTTCCGGCGGTTGTTGTGCTTGTATTAAGTTTTGCATTTGGAGATGCAGTGAAAGCCTTTGGGACAGGTACTTATGTTAGCGGTATTATGTCGGTCGAAGTGGCACAAATTGGTTTGGCGCCGTTGTTATTTATTACCGCAGGCATTATGGCTTTTGCGACAGGCACGTCATGGGGAACGTTCGCTATTTTGATCCCAATTGCAGTGCCACTGTCACTACAAACTGGCTTACCTCCGGCATTTTTAGTGGCAGCTGTGCTTGGCGGCGGGGTCTTTGGCGACCATTCTTCACCTATTTCAGATAGTACGATAGTCGCTTCGATTGCCAGTGGCTGTGAGCATATTGAGCATGTTAAAACGCAGTTGCCATATACCTTAGTTGCTGGTGCATTGACGATTATTTTATATATGTTGACCGCATTTATTTTATTTTAAATCTTGTTCAGAATATTCAGTCCGTCATTAATAATAAAAAGCCAATAAATTTGGTCTTTTATTATTTTCAGGGCTACCTTATAATCAAGAAAATTATTAATAAGGTAACGAGTCACGATGAAAGATATTAAATCATTTATAAAAGATGCTTCATTTAGCGATTTAGAAAAAGCTAAAACCTTAATTGAGAGTGCATTGACTGAACGTCAGACTCAAGAAAAAGCTAAACAAGAAGTATTAGCACTGTTAAAAGAAAAAGGCTTAACAGTGGATGATTTAGTCGACAGTGGCGCACAAGATAAACGTGCAAAAGTGCAAGCCAAATACCGTATTACTCGTGATGGTGAAACATTTGAATGGTCTGGCCGAGGTAAACGTCCAAAAGCATTTGAAGGTGTGTTACTAGAGCAGTACTTAGTATAACATCACGATGAGTCACAATAAAAAAGGAGCTGATAGCTCCTTTTTTATTGTCTAAAATGACCTAAATCCGCAGATTAGGGCAATGAATAACGTATGATACGTTTTAACACTTGGCTATATTGAGTAAAGAAGTGACCTGTATTATAAGGGATCCCATGGCGTGCAAAAATTGCTTGTACTTGAGGCGCCACTTCTTGATAACGTGAAGAGGGTAAGTCCGGAAATAAGTGGTGCTCAATCTGAAAACTCAGATGCCCAGTTAAAATATGAAACCACTTTGCCCCACTAATATTTGATGAGCCTAATGCTTGGCGGTAATACCATTGACCTTGAGTCTCACCTTCACACTCTTTTGCGTCAAAGGTATGTACATCGCTAGTAAAGTGGCCACAAAATATAATGGTTGAAGTCCATAAGTTACGTAATAAATTGGCGATTAAGTTACCACTTAATACCCATAAAAATAATGGGCCAGCAAGAGCGGGAAATAATAGATAATCTTTAAATAACTGTTTGCCACCCTTAGAAAAAAAGGCGCGTTTTAACTGAGATGGATTGATTTTTGAATCGCGGTTTTGTTTCTTTTTACCCATAAACACTCGTTCAGCAGCCAGTTCATGATAAGACACGCCCCATTGGAATAACAAGCTGAGATTGAGATACGTTATAAATTGCCACAGATTTTTTACGCGCCATTTAAAATCATCAGATAAGCGTAAAAGCCCATAACCAAAGTCACGATCTTTGCCAATAATATTGGTATAAGTGTGATGTTCATAATTGTGGATACGCTGCCAACTTTTACCATCGCAGGCGATATCCCATTCAAATTGGCGAGAGTTTATTTGTGGATCGTTCATCCAATCATATTGGCCATGCATGACGTTGTGGCCGATTTCCATATTATCGAGAATTTTCGCTGCCGCTAAAGCAAGTACACCTACAAGCCAATAAATAGGATTAATAAAACCCAGCATGAGTAAAATGCGGCCACTCCATTCAAATATACGTTGAAAGGCAATTACTTTACGAATGTAACGGGCGTCAGCAGTGCCCACTTTTTCTAAAGTGTGTTTCTTAAGAGCATCGAGTTCGTCGGCTAAGCGTTCAAAGTTAAGGTGTTTCATTGCTTAAAGCTCCAATTCTAAAGGGGTTACCGCTTGGCTGATACACAGCTGAATCAACTGTTGGCCATTTTGTGATAATTGACCTGTTTTGATGTTTTTAACTACGCCCGATTTTTTTACGCATTGGCATTGGTGGCATACCCCGATCCGACAACCAAAGTTTGCTTGAATACCTTGCTGCTCTAATGTGTTGAGCAAAGCACTGTTATTGTCAGTATGAAGCTGCTGCTGTTTACCTGCGTAATTGACTGTGATGGCCAGGCGAGGACTGTCATTTTCGTTTTCTGTTTGAATAAGAGGTGGTTGATAAAACTCTGCCTGACGATACAAAGGATTGTGATTGAGTTGATCAAGTTCATTATCAACTTGGTGTTTAAAATCAGCTGGCCCGCAGATCATGACTTGATCCGTCGACACACACCCTTTTAACACGTTTGATAGCGAATCACCTTGTGAACGTGCCAGCAGCTTGAGACTAAAACTGGGTTGCTGTGATGAGAGTGTCGCTAATTCATCAGTAAATAAGTGCTGATTTGGTTTTGCAAAATATAGCAAGTGGATAGGGCGTACAGCGCCTGTTTGTCGCTCATACACACTATGAAGCATAGCCATAAAAGGAGTGATACCAGAGCCCGCAGCGACTAAAAATAATGGTGTTTTATTGGGAAGAACACGGAAGTCACCTTGTGGGGCGCTGATATTAACAAAGTCTCCTTGCCCTAAAAATGCGAGCAGCTGACCAGTAAATGCACCGTTCTCGCTCGTTTTGATGGTCAAGCGAATTCGATTCTCATGATTGGCTTGGCCTTCGCTGGATGAAATTGAAAACGGTCGCGACATAAGTCGGCCATTTATTTGAGCCGTGAGTAACACGTGTTGTCCTGCGGTATGCGAAGGCCAGCGTCGCTCAGGTTTGAGCTCTAAACTGATGCAGTTTGCACCAAGATGAATGATTTTCACCACTTTAGCGCGATAGTATCCATCACGCCATTCAGGTTTAAACTGCTGAATTAGCGGCTCTAAATACCCCTTGATGGAAGCTGTGTGAAACAGCACTTTAGCTGTGGTTCGAGTTAATCTATTTAATAAATTCATTTTTGAGCGTACAAGTGTTAGCTTAAATTTCAGCGCACAAGTGTACGCCCAAAATTTTAAAATTCAAGAGGGTTAGTGCAAAAACTCAATGTCAGGGTAATGAGAGGAAACTAAATTTGAATAGCGAGTAAAAAAGAAAGCAGTATTTTTTCCTATGATTCAGTATGATGCAGTTTAACATCTTGAATATAAGCAATAACTTAAAAATATCTATAGAGGCAAAATGGACTTTGTAACAGCATTTAAATATAAACAGTGGGCCAATGCAGAGCTACTTTTGTGCGCTCAGTCACAAATTCAGCAACTCCCAGAGGATGAAGCACGATTTTTTATTCGAATTTTGCATCATACGTCGGTCGTTGATAGTTTGTTTATTAGTCGGATAACGGGCTCGGTGGAGCGTTATACTACGGATAATACGATTGAGACACCCACTCTGGCAGAGCTACAGCATACGATGAATCTCCACGATCAATGGTTAGTTGACTACACTTTGCGCCTCAGCGCAGAGGAATTAGTGCGTCATATCGACTTTAAATTTGTTGATGGGGATGGTGGGCGGCTCAGTGTCAGTGAAATCTTACTGCACTTGCTCACTCATGGCAGCAATCATCGTGGGATGGCCTCTCGCGTGCTATCATCTCATGGACTGGAGCGCCCTAAAGATACCTATACGCGTTATTTGCACTTGACTGAGCCAGAACGTAGAACCCATCTATGATATTGGTTCGTTGAAAAAGCAACTAACTGATTAATTTTTTTTCGTATCACAGTACCACTAGGATCATAAAAGATGACTAAACGCAGTGTTTTTACTTTATTGGTGAGTCATTTAAGCGTAGCGCTGATTGCTTTTGCTGGTGGGATTTATACTTTGCCAATTCTGATCGCTCCTCACTCGCCGACAGAAGGTGAGATCAAAGCTGTGTCTGATATAGCACATTACCGCACTGCATTTGTTCGAGATTTACAAGATAGTGATTGGCTGCATTTTGGCGAAGGAGAGGTATTTATTAGTCACCACGCCATTGCGTTTTCGGGCACGCTGGCACCTGGGCCAGATTATACTGTGTATTTTTCGCCTGAATTTGTGCAAACAGAAGCAGATTTCCAGCGTTTGAAGGCAACAATGGTCAGTGTGGCCAAAGTAAATACCTTTAATGACTTTCTGGTGGCGATCCCTGCGAATATCTCAGCAGATAAATACAATACAGTGATTATTTGGTGTGACTCATTCGAGCAATTTATTACCTCAGCCCAATATCAATAACCTGATTAACGCTATAACGCTTGTTTAGAGTGATTTTTGCTCCATGTTCTGTAATGCAGACTTCATATTAAAAGCCAATGGCCAGTTGCTGACACGCAGCTATTGATAACTCATTGAAAAACTAAAACTTTAGAGATTGACGCCCACAAAAGGCGCGTCAATCTGACGATGACTAAGTTGATTTACTCAGAAGCTAGTTTTGCTGGATCCCCCCTTGACTCAGCTGAGTGGGGTTGAGTAGGGTTGTGAGTGCTTCTCGGCTTAAATCAGTGTGCTGCTCGGCAACATCAATAATCGCTTGGCCTGTTTGGTAAGCCTGCTTAGCAATACTGGCTGCTTTTTCATAGCCAATGATGGGGTTTAATGCTGTAACTAAAATAGGATTACGGCTTAAGGCTTGATTGATTTTGTCTTCATTGACAGTAAAACCAGCGATGGCTTGGTGGGCAAGTGATTCACAGCTGTCACTGAGTAATTCAATACTTTGCAATATGTTATAGGCAATCACGGGCAGCATGACATTGAGTTCAAAGTTGCCTGATTGCCCGGCGACTGTCAGCGTTGTGTCATTTCCGATCACTTGAGCACAGGCCATTGCCACCGCTTCAGGAATAACTGGATTGACTTTACCCGGCATAATGGACGATCCCGGTTGCAGTGCCGGCAGGCTGATTTCTGCTAAACCAGCTAATGGGCCGCTATTCATCCAGCGTAAATCATTGGCTATTTTTGTCAGTGCAACAGCAAGTACTTTGAGTTGTCCGGACAAAGCCACAAGCGCATCTTGGCTACCAATGTTATAAAAAAAGTTATCACTAGGGGTAAAATTCACTTCAGTAATTGCACTGATATGCTGATTAAACGTACTAGCAAATGAGGGATGAGCGTTGATCCCCGAGCCAACCGCTGTGCCGCCTTGAGCGAGTTTTGTAAGTAGCGTAAATGTTTGATTTACTCCCTGTTCAGCGTGCTCAATTTGAGTCAGCCACGCGCCTAATGTTTGGGCAAAACTAACGGGCATAGCATCCATTAAATGAGTACGACCGGTTTTGGTGATGGCCCCTATTTCGCTGATTTTTTGAGTAAGCTGCTGTTTTAATTGTGTCGTAGCAGGGAAAAGCTGATGTTTAAGTGCTAACACTGCGCTTACTTGAATGGCGGTGGGGATCACATCATTTGAACTTTGCCCCATGTTGACATCATCGTTTGGGTGAACTGTTCGACCTAGCTGCTGACTGGCTAAGGTGGCAATGACTTCATTGGCGTTCATATTGCTACTGGTACCCGAACCTGTTTGAAATACATTGACTGGAAAATGTTCATAATAGGTTCCGCTCAGTATTTCTTGGCAGGCAAACTCAATTGATTTGCACGTTTCTTCAGGCAAGAGGGTCAGTTGATGGTTGCTTTTAGCGGCGGCTAATTTAATGATGGCTAGGGCATTAATAAATGCAAAAGGCATGGTGAGAGTGCTAATAGTGAAGTTATTGACTGCTCGTTGTGTTTGCGCTTGGTATAGGGCATTGATTGGGACTTGTAGCTTTCCCATACTATCGTGCTCTGTTCGTGTAAGTGGCTTATTCATGGTTTTCCTTAATAGGGGTTAAATTCGTGACTGAGGACACGCATTTCTTGGACAAGTTTCAGATATTTTTTGTTGCTCCCATCATGGCGTGAGTAAAAGCGTTTGAGTGCTAGCAACGGTTTATACATTTGATCTAAGCATTGTTTGCGCAAGCGCTGTGTTTGCAGAGGATCACAATATTTATTGAGTAAATCATAAAACGTGCGCCGCAAAAAAAGTTCTTGTAGTAACAGGCATTGCTCTTTTTCGTAGCACCTAGCTAAGAGCAAACTGGCCTCAATAAAGTGAGCTACACATAGCTCGGGACAGCGGGATTTTAAATTAAAGTAACGCACTCGCTGAATGTATAAAGAAAATGCTTTTTCACTATTCATAGACAACACGCCAAAACTGTAATGATAATTATTATCATTACAGTTTTGGCGTGTTAATGCAATCTACTTTTAAATCATTCTAAGAGGCGATCACATTATCCTTGTCAGTAATTATGGGGAAATATGATTTTAAGTTATAGGCTACGGGAGCTTATGAGAATATTTATTGTATCAGTTACGATTAAAATAAATATCGAAAGTTAAATAATTCAAACTCAAAGTTAAAAATATTTGACATGGGAGATGAAAGTCAACTACAGTCAGTCGTGTTAAAAATTTTTAACTTAAGGTATGAAATAAATGACTAGAAACGAATTATTTAAAGAGTGGTTAGATAGCATTAGCTTTCGGGAAGTGACACTGTGTGTTGATTTGTTGGCCTGTGCTTGTATCGGCTGGTTTTACTTACAAAGCTTAATGAATGCCACGTCGGAACAAGTTGCATCGGCGTCTTGGTTATCTGGGTTATTGCTTGAAGTGATCATTTACTCTGTGGTGTTAATGGTCGTGAGCTATATTTTGTTAGCATTTGCCAGTGATAATGAGCTTAATGATCCGCTTGATGTGCGTGAAAAGCAGATTAGTTTAGTGGGTTATAAATATACAGCGTATATTCTGCAGGCCGGGATTTGTATCGCTATTTTTCAATATCAAATAGAGGCTCAAAATATTATTCCCAGTGACAGGCAGATACCGTATTTGCCGTTACATATCATGGTTGGGTCGTTTCTTGTCGCCGAAATAGTCAATTATTCAGTACAACTCTATAAAGGCCGCACAGGAAATATTTATGAGTAGCAATATTAGCAACTCAATACGCACACTGCGATTTTTGCACAATGAGATGACGCAAAAACAACTTGCAGAATTAGTTGGCGTGACCAGACAAACGATTATGGCAATAGAGGCTAATAAGTATTCGCCCACCTTAGAAGTCGCATTTAAGATTGCGTTAGTGTTTAAGCTGCCACTGGAAGAAGTCTTTCAGTATCAGAGCCAGTCAGACTAATTTAAATGCTTAAAGTGGGCTGCTTATATTATATGGTTGCTAGCGCGGTCAACTTTTACAAAGTAGTCTTTTAAATAGTCGAGCAAAAGACGCAGTTTTTTAGAGCTGGCATTACCCGGTGGAAAGACCCCATAAATATCTATGTTATTGAGTTGATAATCATCCAAGACGGTTTCTAAGGTGCCCGCTTGGATTTTAGGCCAAGCATCATAAACCGGAATGCGTCCCATGCCGTGGCCACCTTCAATAAAAGCGGTGCGCGCCGCGGCATTATTGGTACTAATGCTGCCTTTTACAGCCACACTAAACGAGCGACTACCTTTTTGTAGTGTGATCACACCTGCCGTCAGCTTATAAATCACCCATTGATGTTGTTCTAACTCAGCGGGTGTAGTGGGGCGACCTTGTTTTTTGAAATAACTCGGTGCGCCGCATAAACAGGTCTCAAGGGTCGATAATTTTCGAGCTTGCAAGCCTGAATCTGGCAGTGGCGCGCCTCGAATAGCCAAGTCGATACCTTCTTGCATGATATTAACCACTTCATCTGTGAGCATCACATCAAGTTCAATTTTTGGATACAAACGCCGAAATTCATTTAATGCTGGCACAATCATTTGTAGTCCTACATTTACCGGACAAGTCAGCTTAATTAAGCCTTGCGGTTCGTGTTTGAGGTTTTCGATATGTTGATGGGCGACGTGGGCTTGCTCGGCAATAATACGACAGGATTGATAATATTCTTTCCCTGCTTCGGTCAGCGACAAAGAGCGTGTTGAGCGGTTAAGCAGTTTTACCTCGAGGCTCGATTCGAGTTTTTTAATATGATAACTGACTACAGCTCGGGTCAATCCGATGTGTTTGGCGGCAGCTGTGAGATTACCTTGTTCGACGACTTGTGCGAACACCACCATACTCTTCAGTTGTTCAAACGAGATATCCATTTAATTGTATCAATAATTATAACAGTGTTGTTTATCTTATCAGTATTGTTAGAAATAGCGAGTGCCACTAAACTGGATCTCAGATTAAGCACCTTCGCTCACTTATTTACAAAAGGTACCAAGCATGTCAAATACAACTAAACGCGTCCTAATGGTTATTACGTCTCATGATCAACTGGGCAACACAGGCGAAAAAACAGGGTTTTGGGTTGAAGAGTTTGCAGCCCCTTATTATGCATTTATCGATGCGGGTGTGACTGTGACTTTGGCTTCGCCAAAAGGTGGGCAAGCTCCAATCGATCCAAAAAGTGAATTAGCTGATTTTCAAACACCTGCGACTAAACGATTTGATAACGATGCTAAGGCACAAGCATTAGTGGCTAATACACAGTTGCTTGCACAAATGAATGAAGCTGACTTTGATGGTGTGTTTTACCCAGGAGGCCATGGACCGCTGTGGGATTTAACTGACAATGCGGATTCGATAGCCTTATTGGAAGGGTTTTTAGCGGCTAAAAAACCGATTGCTGCGGTTTGCCACGCTACAGCGGCATTTTTAAATATTAAAACGCCGTCAGGTGAGTTTGTTGTCAAAGATAAAGCGGTGACCGGGTTTACTAATAGTGAAGAAGATGCGGTACAATTAACGGATATCGTGCCTTTTTTATTGGAAGATGAGTTAATTAAACGCGGCGGTGACTATCAAAAAGTCGCTGATTGGCATGCATTTGCAGTACAAGATGGATTAATGATCAGTGGCCAAAACCCGGCAAGTTCTGAATTAGTCGCAGATAAACTGCTCGGCGCTCTTTAATTTTAACCGCCCTAGCTAGGCGCATTAACTTTATGCGCCTTTTTTGTGGGTGATGTTTGGCAAACTTAGATTTATAAGCCAACCTCACGACAATTAACTTTATTGTCAAAGGCGCTTTGCACTTTTCATTGTGGGAATGTTGGAGTGTAAAACTGTTGGCAATGTGGGGTCGATTAGGCTCATTTAGCTTTATTGGGGACGTGTTAGTTGTTAAGATCGATAAAAATATAGCTAATCACAGCAGACATTAATGGAGCCCTTATGCAGGTTACTGACCTACGTGTGTTTATTCCGAGTAAAGATTTTGCCCTTTCAAAAGCATTTTATCAGCAGTGGGGTTTTGAAGTAGGGTTTGAATCTGATGAACTGTGTGAATTAATTCACGGTGAGTGCTCGTTTTTCCTACAAAATTTTTATCATACAGGGCTTGCCGAGAATTTGATGATGCAGTTGGTCGTTGGCGATATTGAGCAAGTCGCAAACCAATTAGGTTCAATGGACTTAGCAAGTTTTGCTGCGCGCACCGCAAGTATCACTGAGCTACCGCATGGTAAAGTGCTGTATTTATGGGGCCCTGCGGGTGAGCTTTGGCACATTACTGAGTTTCATTCATAAGCTTTGCTAGCTGCTATCTATTTAGCTCTGCCAAGGGATTGTCGCCCATTTGAATCAGGTAATACAGGTATTAACCTGTTTTACGGGCTTCTTTGAAGGTCGGACTAGTCGAGCGCACTACAGGCACACTCGACCAGCCCAATATAAGATGACATCAACAATCAAACCGATGAATATCAAACGAAGAAACCGCCCAATCCTATTTATAACAATGTCACCAGTCATTAGCGTGTGAGCTGCTTAGATAAATTAAAATCGCAACGTCTCTTTTTTAGATACTGGATCTGTAGGGGTAAGTTGATTGTTTTCATCCTTGATAATTTACTTTGATAACTGACTTTTCAGCGAGTTTTAAAGTTGATTAGCATTTAAGTTTTCAGGTAATTCATAGGTTTTTGTTTTAATCGTGGTTGAAAATACAGGTTTGTTTAGCTCGTAATCTCCTGTTTGTGGATTGAACTCCCAATCAGATGAGCCTGTCGCAATAATTTCTGGGTCGTATTCGACAGTGTTGGTTTCAACGGTGACGTTGCAACCAGTTAAAAAGAGGGTGGTTGCGAAAGCAGCAAGCAAAGAGGATTTTTTCATTATTATCTCACTATTTTTATGATGGAACGTGCTTAAATCTTGAAGGCGAGTATAAAAGCAAATAAAAAGACCGCTCATTAAAGATGATGAGCGGTAAAAATAGTTGATTAGTGGTCAAGTCATTGCTTATCTTCAGATAAATAAAAGAAAGCTCATTGCTAAAAGTCAGTAAAGCCGATAATGCTGACTCAAATCACTTTTGCGCACTACAGCGTGCGCGCCATTAAGTAAGAATCAACATATATACCTTCTTTTAAGGCATAATTTTTGGCTGTGCCTTCAATGACGAAGCCATTTTTTTCGTACAACGCAAGGGCTGCTTGATTATCGGTATAAACTTCGAGCTCAATACGGGTAATGCCCATCCAATGTGTCGCCATTTCAATAAATGCATGGAGTAATGCATGGCCAACCCCTTGACCTCGAACAGATTCACAGACAATCATACCAATGTTACAAGCATGGCGACGCCGAGGGTTTGTGTAGTTTTCTGCTCCAAGTTGCCCTACTACTTGGCCATCAAGTGTTGCTACTAAGCTTATCTTGTTCTCGGACATGTTTGTGAGCCGTTTCGTCCATATTTCTTTGTTGGCATAGGGATGTTGAAGCGTATTACTGTAGCAACTTTTTTGCGAGATGATGGCAAAAATAGCATCGATATCATCCTCTGTACTGTGACGGACCGCAATAGTCATGTTCATTCCTTTTTTATTCGTGGGTTAGTCAGATTACCTGCAAAAATGCGCTTCTCACAAATGAAATAAACTGCCCAGTCAGATTAGATATTTTTATCTATTTTGAGACACGATATACTAGTGCAGTGAACGATTTAACTTCAAAGGCCTGATTATCTATACTCTTCGTCCTTATCAGCAAGAAGCCGTTAATAATACGCTGAGCCATTTTAGACAAACCAATGATGCAGCGGTGATTGTATTGCCGACCGGTGCAGGTAAAAGCTTGGTGATTGCTGAATTAGCCCGCCTAGCGAAACGTAAAATACTTGTGTTAGCGCATGTGAAAGAGCTGGTGGAGCAAAACTGCGAAAAATATCAGAGCTATGGGCTGACTGCGAGTGTATTTTCTGCTGGTTTGAAACAAAAATCCCTTAAAGAGCAGGTGACGTTTGCCAGTGTGCAATCGTTAAGTGCAAATCTAGATCAGCTAAATGAAGCGTATTCTTTGTTAATTATTGATGAGTGTCATCGAGTTGATAACAATGAGACGACCCAATACAAACGACTGATTATAAAACTTCAGCAGCTTAACCCGGAACTGAAAGTATTAGGTTTAACTGCCACTCCTTATCGCTTAGGAATGGGGTGGATTTACCATCATCATTACCATGGTTTTGTTCGAGGAACGAGTGAGAGCCCTTTTGTAAAGTGTATTTATGAGTTGCCGCTGCGTTATATGATTAAACACAACTTTCTTACGCCTCCTGAAGTGTTAGATGCTGCGATTAGTCATTACGATTTCTCAGCCTTACCCAATGATAGTTTTGGCCGGATCAGTGGTCCTGACTTAAACCGCATGCTCAAAGAAAACCAACGAGCGACTAAAGCGATTATTGAGCAAGTGATTAGTTTAAGCGAAGACCGCCAAGGCGTGATGATTTTTGCTGCCACTGTTGAGCATGCTAAAGAAATCATGGGTTATTTAGCTAAACAGCAAGCTGTGTTGGTGACGGGGGAGACTGACAACTCAATTCGTGACAGTATTGTGATTGATTTTAAAGCTAAAAAAATAAAATTTTTAGTCAATGTTTCAGTGCTAACAACAGGGTTTGATGCCCCGCATGTGGATTTTATCGCCATTTTGCGCCCCACAGAATCGGTCAGTTTATATCAGCAAATTGTTGGGCGAGGACTTCGTTTAAGCCCCGGCAAGCACGATTGTTTAGTCATTGATTATGCCGGCAATGGATTTGATTTATTTTACCCTGAAGTGGGGGCGAAAAAACCAAACAGTGACAGTGAGCCTGTTCAAGTGATGTGTCCAGGGTGTGGCTTTGCCAATACGTTTTGGGGAAAAACAGACGAAAAAGGTCAAGTCATCGAACACTTTGGCCGCCGTTGCCAAGGGCTGTTGGTTGATGATGAGTTACAGCACAGTCAACAATGTGATTATCGGTTTCGCTTTAAAGAATGCGATCATTGCGGAGCTGAAAACGATATTGCAGCGCGAGTCTGCCATAGTTGCCATGAATTGCTGGTTGATCCTGATGACAAATTACGTGCGGCACTTAATTTAAAAGATGCCCTTGTTTTACGCTGTGCAGGATTGACCGTGACTGAATTGGGTGAGAATAAATTAAAAATCACGTACTTTGATGAAGAAGGAACAAGTTGTGAAGAAGTGTTTAATTTTGCAGTCAAAGCGGCGTTGTATATTTTTAATCAGCAATTTGGCCAGCGCATGGGCCAAGGTCAAATACCGGTAAAATTCACCGATGTTTCACAAGTATTAAGAGTGGCAGACGCATTAGTGCCCCCTGATTTTGTGATTGCGCGCAAAGCAAAGTTTGGTTGGAAAATAGCTGAGAAGATTTTTGATTATGAAGGGGCATATCGTAAGGCTCACCAAGAGCGGTAAGCCTGACTGATTTTTTAGGTCTTGAGGTTACTCGCCTAAATCTTCACCCAAAATACCCCAACCATCGCCATAACCATTTTTAGGGTTGGCAAGGCTTTCAATGTATTGTTCAGTTTGACCTAACAAAGTGTGATCTGGCACCATTTTCACTGACGCAATCACTTCCCACACTCCGGTGTCTTGACACTTTTGCAGTGCAGCACTTGGTGCTAGTTCGTCTGCTTCTATCAGAGTGATGAATGACTCAGCCTCAGCTTTTTGTTCAAATAGAATAAAAAAATCAACGGTATGGACTTGCGCTAAATCTAAACCAGCCGCAGCCATATCGGCTAATAGTTGTCCATTGTCGTCATCAGGAAATTGCATGTGAGGTACTCAGTAATTCTAATTAGCAGCTATTGTCTTAGAATTTACAGAAAATAAAAAGTATCGAGATAAAAAAAGCATCGATTATTATTGTGGGCATTACAAATGCGAACATAAAAGACTCATTTTACTGATTTTATATGATAAAATTGATGTGTTTTTATCTATTACTTTTTTATAGGGGCTGCTTTTTTGTTGCGACTCATTTGGCTTTATTGTTGTTTGTTTTCCCTTGCCCTAAGTGCGACTGAGTTACCTATCGAAAAATACTCGATTAAAGGTCTCGATAGTGCACTTGAAGAAAACGTATTAAGTTATCTTAGTGACACCCTACAAGCTGAGCCTTCACCGTATTTAAAACAACATATTGAATTGCAAACCAAACAAGCTCTTAAAGCGTTGGGTTATTATCAGCCAAGGCTCAAAACAAAGTTTGTCAGTAAACAGTCAAGTACGGTGGTGGAACTTGAGGTCGACCGAGGGCCTGCAACTCGGATTGCAGGAATTGATGTGACTATAAATGGGCCCGCGCAACACGACCCTGAATTTATGGCCGTTGTTAGTTCATTGCCTTTAGTACAAGGGCAAGTTCTTGATCACAGTGATTATAACGCCAGCAAAGATAAAGTCCGGAGCGTCATTTTAGAGCTCGGTTATTTTGATGCCAAGTGGGCACAATCAGAACTCGCAGTGACGCTTGCAACCAACAGTGCGCAGATTGTTTTGCATTTAGAGAGCGGCGTGCGTTACAAGTTTGGTCCGGTACAGGTCAAAAGAGAGACCCCAGCGGGGGATTTTATTCGGGGTTTACAACCGTTTAAACTTGATGATCCTTATAAGGCTGATAAGTTAGCTCATTTTAATCTTGAGTTAGGCAATACGCCTTATTTTAAAAGTGTCCGTGTACATGCCGATGTGGCCAAACGAGCCAATGGTGTAGTCCCTGTGGTGGTTGAAATTCTTCATAAACCAGCGAACAGTTATGAGATAGGGGGCGGCTTTTCGACTGATTTAGGAGCCAAAGCTCGATTTAAGTGGAGCCGACCTTGGCATGGCGAACGCGGGCATTATATTGATAGCAATTTAGAAATATCTGAGATAGAAAAAGAGATCCGTTTTTCTTATACCGTGCCTGTTGATAATCCTATTAATGACGTATGGCGTTATGTTGCAGGTTATCAGCGAGAAGATAATCAAGAAATCAATAAAACCACTGAAAAGTTAACCACACAAATTCAGCGGCAATGGCTAACGTCTGATAATTGGGTTCGCACTGCATTTCTTAAATATGAACGTGAGGATTTTACGTTAGGTGAGCAAGCGGATAAAACCGAAATGTTGTTACCCGGCGTAAGTTACGCACGCAAAAAAGCCCGAGGAGGCATGACGCCGTATTGGGGGCAACAATTAAATATTACCCTTGAGGCGGGCACTGAAAAGCTGATCTCAAGTACTGATTTATTGAAAGTTCAATTACAAACCGCCTTACTACGAACTTACGATACCCGTCATTTGTTTTATACCCGAGCAACGTTAGGCGCTATTTTGGTGGATGATATCAGTAGTGTCCCAGTTTCGATGCGTTTTTTCGCGGGGGGGGATCAGAGTATTCGGGGTTTCCAATATGAGTCTGTCTCTCCGCGTGAAAACGACGAATTAGTCGGGGGGCGTTATTTGACGACGGGGACACTTGAGTATAATTATCAGTTTGCAAAAAGTTGGCGTGCCGCGATATTTGTTGATGCCGGAACGGCGACGAATGATTTTAGCGAGGACCTTTCCGTTGGCGCGGGAGTTGGCTTACGTTGGTTAACGCCTGTCGGGCCTATTCGGATAGATACGGCATGGGCTGTCAGTGATCCTGATAAGCCCGCGCGATTAAGCATTACCATAGGGCCAGAAATATGATTCGTCTTTGGTTTAGGCGTTTACGTCACTGGTTATTTTGGCCAATCATCACGATTTTTACTGTGTTATTTTGTGTGCTCTTCACTATACCTGGGAACCAGCTCATTGCTTGGTCTGCAAATCAAATAGTCGCCGGTTTGCAGATAGAGATACGTGATACACGATTTTTTGATAACAAACCTTTTTCTGTTCAGTACCAACAGCAAGGCTTGCAGGTTAATGCGTCTCAGATCCGCTTGGGAATTGATTGGTTTTGTGGTGGCTTGTGTATTGAAAACTTAAGTGCGCAGTCTATCAATGTCACACTCCCTGAGAGCGAGCCTTTGCCGAATAAAGATGGGGAACTCTCAGTACAACTAGTACAACAATCCTCGCTTATAGCCAATTCGCAAACAATTGTGCCTAAAGCTGAGTTGATCGAACTGCCATTTGCCCTGAATGTATCTTCATTGTCTGTCGCAAATTTCAGTTTGCAACAGGGCCAGTTTAAGCGTGTTAAAGCGCAGAACTTAGCCGTCAAAATGCATGCAGAACAAAGTAAGGTGACGGTTAATTATGTTCGCTTAAAAGAATTGCTCTACATTGATGAATCACCGACACAAACACAAAAAGCGCCAGCTCTAACAGAGTTACCAGCTGTCGCTAATTTTGCGTTTTATAGTCCATTGATAGTGGATGCACATGATGTGTCTGTGTCGTCTTTTCGGTATGAGAATACGCAGCCTGTGGTGGACATGGCAGATATTCACTTAACCGCACAATTAAATGAGCACACTCTTGCGATTGAGACGCTGTCGTTACGCCATTTTGAAGGCTCTTTCAACCTCGCGGGTGAGGTTGAATTGGTCGCAGATAATTCATTATCGTTAGCTATCGATGTTCAAGCTAAACAAAATCAATTAAAAGCCGCGATTCAAGGACCTTTACGTGACTTATCAGTCAGCATAGAGAATGCTGGCCAGTATCCATTCTCGTTCGCGTTGGCTGCAGACATCACCCAAGCTAATTACCCATTTTCATTGCAAGGCCAGTTAGATAATTGGCAACTAATGATGGCAGAGCCCGCGGTGTCGATTGGCAAAGCTGCAATTGAAATCAGTGGTCAGGCAAATGATTATCAATTGTCATTGGTGGCAGATAGTCAGCTGAATGGTTATGCGAAGCTCTCGAGTGATATCGCAGGTAAAGGGTCATTAACAGAATTTGTGTTAAGTAAAGCGAATTTGAAAACCCCAAAAAGCGATATAACTTTATCCGGTCAAGCAAATTGGCAAGATGGTGTCAGTGCTAATGTGGATTTGATTTTGGCACAATTAGATTTAAGTGAGGTGTTGGCTGATTACACTAGCCAGCTCTATGGTGAAGGCTCAGTAAAGTTTGTTCAACAAGCGGATAAATGGCAGTTGAATGTCGAGCAACTGGCGCTCAACGGTGAAGTGAATGGGATCCCGCTTGAGATTGCACTCGCTGGCGAGGTTGATGAGCGACTCTTCGCTCAAGTCGAGACTTTAAAAGTGAGTAGCGCTGATAATTTCCTGAATATATCGGGTGAAATAACTGATGCGTGGCAACTTGAGGGGGCTATTTCAGTTCATCACCCTCAACAAATATCAGCAGATATGACAGGTTTCGCAAGTGGTGAATTTTCTGTTAAAGGGCCGCGAGCAACTCCTTTTGTCGATTGGCAGCTAGGGGCTGAACAATTTAGTGTGCTTAATATTTCGATTGAACACTTCCAATCTATTGGGCGGGTCGATATAGCAAATGATTTTGAAACAACCATCGATGTGAATGCGACTAATGTGACGGTTGATCAAAAGCACATTCGAGAATTGGCACTCGAACTCAAGGGCAATCAATATTCGCAAACAGGTTTGTTTAACCTAGATTCAGATTGGCTGAGCAGTGGTTTTTCATTGCAGGGTCAAGTGAAAAATCAAATTTGGCAAGGTGAGTTAGCGACATTATTTGTATCCGATAATGTAAAACGTTTTGAAGTTGATACACCCATGACTGTGTCGGTTAATTGGGCCAAACAAGCGTTAAATATGGCAGCTCATTGTTGGACATCGATTCATTCAACGCTTTGTGTTGATAAGCTGGACGTGAATGCGCAAGACGGCCATGTCAAGCTGGCTTTAAAAGAATTTAACTTACGATCTATTGATCATTTGTTACCAGCCCAAGTGAATGCGACTGGTCAGTTCACCGGTGGGCTCGATTTACAGTGGCAGCAACGCAAGCTGACTTCAGTGGATGCCACTCTCATCAGTGAAGAGTTTGACTTAACACTTCGACAAGATGATCAGACATTTAAATTGCCATTTGAATCAACAAACATCACCGCTATAGCAGATGCAAATAGCGCAAAATTGAGTGCTCAGCTTGATTCTACGTTATTAGGCACACTTAATGCTCAATTAGCCATTTCTGACTTAATGGGGGAGCGAACTTTATTGGGTAATCTGAGTTTATCTGAAACCCAATTGAGTAACTTTAAACCCTTTTTAAAGCAGTTTGAGCAATTAAAAGGCGGCGTGTCGGCGGATATTGATATCTCCGGCTCGCTGATTAAGCCCGTTTTGAATGGACGAGTGGCTGCGCAGAGCATTGCGGTTGCAGGGAGTCAATTACCTATTTCACTCACTAACAGTGAAGTGGTAATAGCGTTTAACCAGCAGCGTGCAGATATTAATGCGCAGCTTTTTGATACAAAAGGTGGGCAGGCGCAATTAGATGGCCGCATCGATTGGCAAGCAGAGCATCTGGCTGGGCATTTTAATGCCAAAGGTGAGCAGCTTTTGATCCAACTAGATTCAGGGATTAAATTAAAACTCAGTCCAGACCTGCAGATTGCGTTTTCTGAGCGAAAATTTAATGTCTCAGGTGAGGTTGTTGTGCCTTATGGTCGGATAGAGTTAAAGACCTTACCAAAAGGGGCGGTCAAAGTGTCGGACGACGAAGTCATTGTTGATGCACAAATAAAGACTAAAAAAGCCTTACCATTTGATTACATTCTCGATTTGGATTTAATCGTACGTGATGATGTGCGAGTGGATTCCTTTGGATTAAATTCAAAAGTCGCAGGGCATATTAATCTTAAAAAGCACCAATTAAGTCCACTTTTAGCCGTAGGGGATATGAATTTAGTCTCTGGAAAGTATTTAGCTTTGTCACAAGACTTGCAAATTCAGACTGGGCAAATAGGCTTTAATGGTGCTATCGATAAACCTTATCTGAACATTAAAGCAATCCGTAACCCTGATACTACTGCTGATGGTGTGATTGCCGGCGTGAAATTGACAGGGCCGATTGAAACTCCGCAGCTCGAAATTTTTTCCGAGCCGAGTATGGATCAAGCGATGTCGTTATCGTATTTGCTTAATGGCCGCCCTTTAGGTGATGGTGATACATCAAATGATGGTTTATTGACACAAATGTTGATTACACAAGGTTTGTCTCGCAGTGAAGGGATGGTGAGCCGCTTTGGTGAAGCGATAGGTATCGAAGATATTTCAGTTGGCTCAACAGGCTCTGGTGATGATACCAAAGTTGAAATAAGTGGTTATGTGCTGCCGGGAGTCCAAGTGAGATACAGCATAGGTATTTTTGATCCGATCACTGAAATTGCAGTGCGCTATCAAGTATTGCCTCAGCTTTACATTGAAGCGACTAATGGTGTAAATAATGCTTTAGATATATTGTATAAATTTGATTGGGACTAACTTATGCGGCATAAGATTACTTGGCTTGTTTTAATCACTGTTTGCTTGTCAGCCATCAGCTCTTTTGCAAATGAGCAGCCTATGCTGGTGCGTTTTTCCGCCCCTGCGAGTGATTATATTGCCGAGCTGGTGGTCTTAGCGCTAGATAAATCTGGTGTTTCGTATCGTTGTGAGGCCGTTAACAATGTACCAAGTCAGACGCGAGCAATTCGATTATTAGGTAAAGAGAATGGCCTCGATTTATCTTGGCATGTGACAAACTATGACCTCGAAGAGCAGGCCAAAGCAGTGTTAATCCCAATTGATAAGGGGTTGTTAGGTTATCGTATCGCGGTGATCCGCTCAGAGACTCCGGATTTATTTGCCAAGATCCATAGTCGTTATGATATGAGAAACATTAATTTTGGCTTAGGGTTTGACTGGGCTGATTTAGCTGTTTTTAGTGATAATGGCATTAAAACGACGCAAATTAGCGACAATAGCCAACAATTTAATATGTTGTCATTAGGGCGCTTTGATGCCTTACCTCTGAGTGTACTGGAACTTAATGAGACTAAGCTAGCAGCTGGAACTATGTTAGATGAGCATGTCGTGATTCGTTACCCTTCAGCAACATACTTTTTTGTCGCAAAAGAGAATAAAGCATTGCATAGCGCATTAACAAATGGACTGAAACGCGCAGCAATCGATGGGAGTTGGCAACAGCTATTTGATAAACATTTTACGACACACATTCTAGCTGCTCACTTAGCTAAGCGCCGTATTATAGAGTTAGAAAATGACACTTTGCCAAGAACAGCACCGCTTGATGAAGCAATATATTGGTATTCAAAAAAATAAGAAGAAGACAATGACCAAAAAAATAAAAACACTGTGCTCTGCGATTTGCTTAGCGTCTGGTTTAAATGCCGTAGCTGTACACGCGTTAGATAAAGTCAGAAGCCCAAGCGAGATCATTGCCAACGCACCTGATTCAGATTGGCAAGTATTGGATTTGGACAACACCTTGTTACTTGAACTCGCCACCGGCACTGTGGTGATTGAACTGAATCCGCTTTTAGCGCCAAATCATGTTGAGAATATTAAAAAGCTCGCCCGTGAAGGATTTTATCAAGGACTCAACATGTACCGCTTTGTTGAAGGGTTTGTAGCGCAAGGGGGCGATGCCAATGAAACAAAAAAAGTAACCACTGCAAAAAAATCGCTACAAGCGGAATTTTATCACCTCTCTACTAAACCGTTAACAATGACGCTAGTGGATACACAAGATGGTTATGCGGACAAAACCGGCTTTATAAACGGCTTTGCTGTAGCACAGAATCAACAAGGTACACAGACTTGGCAAACCCATTGTGTGGGGACATTTGCAATGGCTCGCAGCAATGAAGCAGGCAGTGGCGGCACTGAGTTCTATGTTGCTTTAGGGGTTTTACGTTACCTGGATCGAAATATTACGGCCTTTGGGCGGGTGATTGATGGCATGGAGCATTTACAGCGCTTATCACGAAAACCCAGTGATGAGAGCAAAGCGGCTGCCCGAGTATTCAATCCTATTACCAATATGCAAGTGGCTGCTGATGTTAAAGATTTGGCTAAAAAATATGAAATAATGAAAACAGATTCGACTTCGTTTAAAGAGTTGATCAAAGCCCGTCGTAATCGCCCAGGCGCTTGGTTTATTGAAACACCCAATTATACCGATGTGTGTGCTGTTAGCGTACCTTCTCGCCCGTTAGCTGAAAAATAACAGCTCTCTATTTTTATTAATAGCAAATAAGCCACTGGATTCAGTGGCTTATTTTGTTGGCATTACTGACGGTTAATCTTTAATGAAAACGAGGTCTTATTTTGTCTATTTGAACGAAATGGATTGATATCAAGCCCGCCTCGGCGCGTATATCGTGCGTAGACTTCTAATTCACTAATACCTAATTGCTGCTGAATATCACAATAAATCCGCTCGACACATTGCTCGTGGAACTCATTATGGCTGCGAAATGAAATCAAATAACGCAGTAAGCTTTCATGGCAAATCTGTTTGCCAGTATAACGAATTACGATACTGGCCCAGTCGGGCTGTGAAGTAATCAAACAATTAGATTTAAGCAAATGGCTATGCAGAGTTTCTGTCACTGTATTTTGGCTAGGAGCCAATTGTAACAGCTGCTTGTTTAAATCATAGCAATCGACCTCAATATCTAAGTCATCAATGCATACACCGGGCATAGGGGTGTTTGCGATGCAATTAAAAACCTCAGGGCCATATATTCTGACTTCTACAGGGGCGTTACAGCCAGCGCTTAAGTCTTTGACTAACAGATCTTGGACGATTTCTTGAGAAGCAAACCGAGTTTGATTGAAGCTGTTCAAATAAAGCTTGAAGGATTTTGACTCAATGATATGACTGCTTTGGCATGGGAAAACAAACTCAGCCACCGCGACTTGTGGTTTTCCTTTATTGTTAAGCCAAGAAAGCTCATAGCCGGTCCAGGTATCTTCACCATAAAAAGGAAGTGTGGCTTCATCAATATTCAACTCGTCGCGATTTAATTTACGGGCGATTGGAAAGAGCAAGCTGGCATCGTATTGATCTTTGTATTGTGTTTCTTGCCCAAGTAAGGTGCCTTTTAGTTCTGGCGAATTTTCGTAATCTGTCATATTCATCATTTTGTGGTTACAATCGCGTTTATTGTAGCGAAACTCGAGAACTAGTACACCATGGTAGTACAACAAGAATTAAAACAATTGTTATCTCAATGGCACGACAAGGCTGTTGCACATACAGGCAGTGCGCCGCTGATTGAGCATGATGAACAGTGGCCCAGTCCGTGTGAAGACATGGCATCGGAAAAAGAGGGCTGGGTTCAATGGCAAAGTGTGCAAAGAGCAACGCCAGGGGAGTTTGAGCAACTTGCAAAGGCTTTAGAAGTGCCGTTTCATCCTAGCATTGCACAGTTTTATGGCTCTTTTTATAGTAATAATTTGCCGGTGACTTCTCACTTTGGGCAGTTTGAATTACTGCAAGCTTGGAGTGAAGATGACTTTACCCGATTGCAGCAAAATATCACCGGTCATGTACTGATGAAGCGCAAACTCAAACAGCCCCCGACCGTTTTTATCGGTTTAACCAATGAAGAAGACTTGTTGCTGTCAATTGATTGCAGTAACGGTGACATTTGCCTCGAATATGTCGGTAAAAAGCCGCACAAAGTATTAACACACGATTTAGCTGAATTTCTTAGCTACTGTGAAGCGGACTATCGTTACTGATAGTCCCAAGACATATTAGATACAATTGCGCAGGTATCACAGCGAAAATCGAACAAGTCAAACCAAGGCTCCTCTAAACGCCGCAACTTGGGCAAAGGCGCTGGCTTTCTTGTTCTTTATTTTGACCTCCAACACGGTATAAGTAGTAATAGACCGGTTTTTTAGTCAGGTAAGTAATGCGTTTACAAATATCCATTCCTCGACGATATAAGTCACTCTCTACATCCGATAATTCAGCTAATGCAGGAAACTCGCAGCGTGTCGCCCCATTAATTTGAATCTGATCACAGGCTTGCCAGTCTTCTTGCCACTTGAGTAATGTTTTGTAATCCCCATTGGCAATCGCTGGAATTTTATACAAAGGGACAGGTAAAAAATCGTCACCGCAATATAACGGGCTACAGGTATGAACATATGTAGTGTAAAGAATATAACTTGATGGCTGATCACAACAATCAGAACCATTGGCATGAATATCTTGGCCAATAATTTTAACTTTTGGTTGTAATAGACCGACTTCGTTAAGTTTCTCTAAACTATGCTTTACAAATGGGCTGTGATTAAGTGGATGCAAGGAATCTTGCTCTGGGCACATAACTCGAGTGACAAAAAATCCATCCTTGAGTACTGTTGGAAACTCTTCCCCGATGATTTGGCCGTTAAAACGCAGTGCATTCACTAAACGAATAATTGCGCTTTCAGCTGCGGCTAACGTGGTTTCTTCATAACAATCAAAGGTTAAATCTGCAACAAACATATTAATGTTTCTCTAATAATTGAATCAAGCGATCGAGCTTAGCTTCAATACGATCGAGCTGTGATTGTGTGCTTAAAAGGGGAGCTTCAGGCTCAGATATAACCTCATCTGTTGATGCGATAATACTTTGAGGATCTTTTTTGTACTGATTCAATACATTGATAATGATAGGCATCGGCACAGGTTCCATGAGTTTCCCTTTAATGAGCGCGACAGTTGGAGTTTTTTTGTGCGAAACAAGTTGTTTTATGGCCTTAATGACGACGTCTTGCATAAATAATATTAAATGAGGAAATTTGATAAATTTTAACGCAATTGACACTCAGACACTAGCCGCACTGCTAGAAAACAATTTAGACCTTTCTTTGTCAGTAAATCGCCGCTAGCGCGCAAAAAATGAAATAAATGATGTGAGTACACGATAGTGAATCTTTGAGCTACGTTGACCGAAAAGACTCCAAATGTCGATTTGGTAGCAATTTTTGCTTCCTTAAACGCTATTTGTTGCCTAAAGGCTGAGTTTCATTCTATAAATGATACAGCGGTAACATCGAAATCACGTGTATCGATATCAAATATAATAAAAACGAAGGAAGCCAAGATGTCCGAAGTTGAGCAAGAAGAAACCATAAAAGCTGTCTATTTAACTGCAGAAGACATAAATATAGCAGCAAGTTTACTTTATCAAGCCTATCATGATGATCCTCTACTACAAGATATTCTTCATGCCAAATCGAGCGATCCACAGAGCTATGAAAAAAAGCTCAGAGCGCTCATTCGCGAAGAGCTCAATAGCTTTTGGCAAGGTCACCAACCACTGATTGGTATTATGAAGGGTGACACGCTTAAAGCTGTTGCGTGTATGATTAAATCCGCCACCGAGCTACAAGCAGAGCGATATTGGCATTGGCGACTAAAGTTGATGCTCAGTGCGGGGTATCTGACTACGCAGCAATTGATTGAAAAAGAAAAGACCATCCGCCAAGAACTGGCTCAATATGATCATTACTTTTATCTTGCATTTATCGCCGTTGCGCCTGGTTTGCAAAAACAAGGCTATGGACGTTATTTGTTAAGAGCATTGGATGACTTAGTTGCGAGCACCGCTAATTCTAGCGGTGTCGCGGTCTATGTAACACGCGATGAGTTAACTGGTTTATTTATTTCAGAAGGTTTTGAGAGTCTCAAACCTCTGGAGTTTAATCAGATCAGCGGTCAGTTATTGTTTAAACATAAGTAATAGCCGCCAGAATGGCATTTACTCTGTGCGAAATCTCCTACATGAATGTGCGCATTTGAGGCAAATAGCTCTCTTTATTGCGCATAACTTAGAGTAAGTGTTTGTTATTATTTGTTTTATTGAAAGTTTCAACTGTATGACTGCATCTTTAATTCAAAAAAGGTTATTTTTTTATTTGCTCAATTCTCTAAACTTAGTCATGTAAGGAAAACAAAGGTCATAGGAAATGACTGACTGCCAAGGATATAAAGGACGATGGCATGACGCAGGAGCGTTGAGGAGACAGGGACATGGATGCAAGGACGATTGCATACTGAATGACTCAGTATATAACAGGATGTTTAGGATGGATCACACGATGTGATTGGATGAGTTAGGATTAACTCAACGAGCATGGATAGGCAAGGACGGTGAGGAACACTTCAGGATAGAAGCAGGGATAGTATCAGGATGATACTGGTGGGGACCAAGAAGGACTCCAATCAGGGAGATAAATAGGATGGCATAGCCAAAGGTACAGGGCGTATCTTTAAATCACGGAATGATGTCTAAGATTGGGGCGTAACTTGAGGTTACGCCTTAGTTTTTTGTGCCACACAAATATATTTAACTTCTTTTCCATTCTCAGTGCTTTAAACTAAACACGCACATTTTAGGAATAAACAGATTAGCGTCGTCAGTATGAAGATCACATGCGGTAAGGGGGAATGGTGCTGTTGACGAGTTTGATGTCCTCAAATTCAAGCTCTCCTTGATATTTCGTTTCACCATCACTTGAAAACTCAAATAGAAACTGACTTTTAATGCCAGGTTTACCATTTTTTAGGATGCCAATCCGCCTTTTTATACAGGCTATGCTAAGCAGTTGAACATTTAATTGTTTTGCTTGGTTTTCAGCGTGTAGCCAAGCGGCTTCAGCTATTTTTCGATTTTGCCAAAAAAAATAAATCACAGCTGCACTGAGCATTAACATCCATAAAGTAAACATCTATTTAAATAAACTCCCAATCGCACGTGCTAACTGTTCACTGCGATTTTCTATCCGTAATAAGGCTAATATATGGGGTCTAATGGTACTAATCGCAACTAAATCAGCAAAAATACCGGCAAATAGAGTCGGTTCAGTTTTATTTTGAGCGATGAGATCCATGTACAAATGAAGTCGTTCTGGCTGCTGTAAGTGCTGCCAACATCTGCCAGCGATAGTTAGTTGCACATCGGTTTGTTGGCCAAGTGGGTTGGCTAAAATACAGTCGATTAATTGAGCTGTTAAACCTGTCGCTGGCGCAAAAGAAATCGCTCTTAAATAATGAACTGTTAAAGAGGTGTGTTCATTATTGACAGCTTGTTTGCCTAAATGGAATAACGCCTCAGCTAACACTGTCGAAATAGCAACATGCTCAAGTAAGGCTGAAAGGGGAGCTATCACATCTTCTGGGATGTCACTTAGTGCCGTAATTAAATTTGCCTCATTTTGGTCTTTATCCAAACGCATCACAAAATCGGCAAGCCCTTGAAGTGCTAAGCTTTGCCAATCATCAAAACCAAGTTTACCGGAGAAATACAACTGTACGTGTTCATAGTAAATAGAAGCTGGTTGATTTAGCTCTACTTTCATCAATGCATTAAACGCAGCGCGTTTATTGGCATTTGGCGTAAATACATAAGGGTTGTTATCAAGTTGGCCAGCTTGCTGGTCGTCCCCAGTCAATTGTGTGCCGAGTGCCTCAATGACCATAGATGCGAAGTGGTTTCTGCTGGCCTGAATGAGTTTACTTTGCTCATCTAAAGGCAATTTTAAAAACCAGATATACGGCTCTTTTGATGCCTTAGGATCCCAAAATTGAATTGCTAAAAATGCATGCTGTTGCAGAGGAAATGGATATGGAATGTCGGCATTTTCAATTTTTGTAAACGTTGTTTTATCGATTTTTGCAATACGACGACCAATATCATATACACGCCATTGTGTACCAGCTGCATCAAGTAATTGGGCCAAAGTGGCGATATTTTTATCCATTTTACACTCTATGTAAGCAAATATGGGCGAATTATAAAGAGTTTAGCCCGGATAACCAAGGCTCTTTCATTTTGGGACCTGTTTTGGAGCATATGCTTGTCTTTGTCATGTTTTCAAAGAGGTAAGCCTTGTTACAGAGTCAGACTTAATCGTCAGCCTTTACAAAGCGCCCCATGCTGCATCCTAGGGGAGTTTGGGTATATAATGGCTCAATCAAATTACAGTAACGAGTTTATATTTTGAAAGACACGCAAGTCGCACAATTATTGAATGAATTAGAGTCTGCACTTAAGGCTGCGAAATTGTGGCAACCTCAGGCACCTTCGCAAGCGGCGTTACTTTCGAGCGCCCCATTTTGCTGCGATACCTTGTCTTTTTCGCAGTGGTTACAGTTTATTTTTATAGAAAAAATGCGCTTTATGATAGCGGCTAAAGTGCCTTTGCCAACAAGTATAGCATTGTTGCCAATGGCTGAACAAAGTTGGTCAGCGCAATCTGAAGACTATACGGTACTTCTGGCTATAGTGGCGCAGCTTGATAACACCATTTGTGGCGTAATATCTTGATGTTAAATATTCTTTTTCAAGATGAATATTATGTGGCGATTGATAAGCCTTCAGGGTTATTGGTTCATCGTTCATTTTTAGATAAGCATGAAACGCAATTTGCGATGCAAATGCTTCGCGATCAATTAGGGCAGCACGTTTTTCCTGTCCATCGTTTAGATCGACCGACTTCTGGTGTGCTGCTATTTGCGCTAAGTTCAGAAGCAGCGCGAAAAATGAATGAGGTATTTGCCAACCATCAAATGACTAAACGTTATTTGGCGTTAGTACGCGGCTTTGCACCTGAACATAGATTGGTAGATAGACCGCTCAAAGAAGAACTCGACAAAATCGCAGATAAATTTGCCGATCAAAATAAAGCACCACAAGAAGCGCAAACTGAGTTTCGTTGTTTACGCCAAGCGGTTTTATCAATACCTCTTGGTAAATACCCTTCGATCCGTTATTCATTAGTTGAATGTTACCCAAAAACAGGTAGAAAACACCAAATTCGGCGCCATTTGAATTACTTAGCATATCCCATTATTGGTGATGTTAATCATGGTGATAACCAGCATAATCATTTTTTTTGGCAGCATTTTAATTTACAACGCTTAATGTTATTTGCACAGCAGCTGAGTTTCACCCATCCTTACACGGATGAATATATTCACCTTGAAGCGCCTTTAGGGGACACGGCATTAGAAGTATTCAAGCGGTTAGGGTGGCCTGACGAAGAGCAAGCCTATTTATAAATAGGAGTAATGTATGGCGAAGATATCCGTATTGGTTGGCACTGTGTATGGGAGTGCAAAAGCCTTGAGTGAGCAGTTGATTGCCAAGATTCATTCAGAAGGGCATGAAGTTGAATTGTTACATGAATATTCAGTTGAAGCGATAAAACAAAGTCATGTATTGCTTTGTGTCACCTCGACTACGGGCCAAGGAGAGATTCCGGATGATTTGGCGCCTCTGATTGAGCAATTACAGCGCTTACAACCGTCGTTAAACACCAAGCGATTTGCGGTGATAGGGTTGGGTGACAGTAGTTATGGTGAGACTTTTTGTGGTGCAGGCCGGCAAGTGGATAAAGTGTTTGAGCAATTATCAGCGCAGCGAATATTACCGCGATTAGAGATTGATGCTTGTGAATATTTTGAGCCAGATAAACCTGCGTTAGTCTGGCTTAAAACATTTTTGCAGCAATTGGCGGGGTAAGTGTTACCCGCTTATGTACGCTTGACGTCAATATTTAGCTTAAGCTTTTGACCTGGCTGTAAATATTTTTGAGAATCAATCTTGTTCCATTTCACAATATCTTCGACAGAAACTTTGAATTTTGACGCGATCCGAGCGAGAGAGTCACCTTTTCTGACTTTGTAAGTAATGGAACGAGCCGATTGAGCTAAACGCGATGGCTGGTTATCTTGCAATGTCTTATGAATCACTAACTTTTGATTTAATTTCAAAATGGCATTCGCTGAAAGTTTATTCCAGTTAGCGAGCTGCTGTATTGTGACATCGTGTGCGTTACTAATATCCCAAAGTGTATCGCCTTTTTTAACACGATAATGAACTGTTTGTTTTTTAGTTGGCGCTGTGGCTTTGCGCATTTTAGCTGTCAGTTGTTCATTATCAATATTGCCCTCACTCAGCGGGACCAATAATGCTTGGCCTACTCGAATAATGTGAGAGTCTAGCTCATTAAGCGTTTGAATTGATTGTGTACTTGTATCAAAGCGACTGGCTATCACAGATAAACTATCGCCTTTTTGCACTGTATAATGTTGCCAGCGAATACGCTGCTTATGATCAGTTTTAGCAAGTTGCTGACTAAATTGTTCAATACTATCTAGAGGTAACAACAGAGTATGTGGACCATCTGGATCGGTCGCCCAACGGTTAAAACCCGGATTAAGCCGATATAATTCAGTGATATTCATCCCCGCCATTTCGGCAGCAAGGGCTAAATCTATTTGTGAACCTACATCGACCACATCGACGACTTGAGCATTGACGATCGGATCCCATTTTACTTTAAATTCATCTTGGCGCTTTAATAAGTCCGCTAATGCTAACAACTTAGGAACGTATGCAGTGGTTTCTTTTGGTAAATCGAGCGACCAAAAGTCAGTCGGTAAATGTTTTTTACGATTTTTTTGAATAGCACGAGAGACTCGTCCTTCCCCTGAGTTATACGCAGCGATGGCGTTTAGCCAATCACCTTCAAGGGTTTTGTGTAAATATGATAAATAATCCAACGCAGCCCGAGTTGATTCGACAATATCGCGGCGTCCGTCATACCACCAATTTTGTTTTAAGTTAAAGCGCTCACCTGTTTCAGGCATAAACTGCCAAATCCCAGAAGCTGAGCGATGGGAATAACCAAAAGGGTCAAAAGCACTTTCTACAATGGGTAATAATGCCAGTTCAATTGGCATTTGACGTTTTTCGACTTCTTCAACAATATAATATAAATACGGAGATGCGCGCTTTGAAATGCGATCTAAATAGCGTTGATGTTTATTATAGTAATTGCGTTCAGTCACAATAGGGCGATTTTGCGGCACAGGAATGCTCAGTTGATAACGAATACGCTCCCACACATCATCAAATACAGGGAGTTCTTCTAAATCAGCTTGTTGCTCCGATAACGCATCAAGAGTGAGTGCATTAACCACTTCATAGGGCTGCGCTGCAGGATAATCTGCAGGGGTTTGCTCATTGATTTCAACAATGTGCGGTTCGTCAGTCATTTGGCAGCCTGAAACAAGTAGCGCTGCAACTAAGGCGGTCGATTTTTTTATCATTTTAATTATTCACTGCTCAAAAACAGCCAACGATACTACCGTTAATTTCATTGGAATTCCAACTGCAAACTGTAAAACAAAAGTATTATGGCGTTTTTCCCTAAAAGTGGTCCTTCCAACGGCGTAGCGCGGTAAACACGTCTAGGCTCGATTGAGGTGCTTTTGCATACTCTGACGGGATATATTGGCTTAAATGAGGCAAGTCGGCTCTTAAAAAAGGGTTAATGGCGCACTCTAACCCGATGCTGCTTGGTAACGTACATATGTTTAAGTTTCGCTGTTCAGTTACAGTGTGGTTGTAACTTATTAGTGCTTGATTATCTGGCTCTGCAGCTTGTGCAAAGGTTAAGTTACTGAGGGTATATTCATGTGTGCAGTAAACGTGAGTATGACTAGGTAAGGTTTTTAGTTTGTTTAATGATAAGTGCATTTGTTCGGGTGTGCCTTCAAACAAACGTCCGCAGCCCCCACTAAATAAAGTATCACCACAAAATAGCCAGTTTTGCTGCTCAGCATAGTAGCAAATATGATCTAATGTATGACCGGGCGTGGCGATGATTGTAAAGCTTAACTCGATGCATTTAAGAGTGAATGTTTGCTGATCGACTAAAGGTTGGGTGATGCCTTTAAATGGGCTGTCACTTGGGCCATAGATGACTAAATCAGGATACTCAGTTACGAGTGAAGCAACACCATTGGTGTGATCCCAATGATGGTGAGTAATTATGATCGCGCTTAATTGTAATTGCTCTGCGGCTAAAAATTGCTTTACTGGTTCAGCTTGCCCCGGATCGACCACGACACACTGTTTTTTCTCTGGATGAATGATCGCCCAGATATAATTATCATCGAACGCCAAGATAGGTTTCACTTGCAGCATAGTCATTAGCTTTGTATGTTAGAGATATTGGCATTATAAACAGGGAACTGAGAATTGAAACCTGCGTTGAGCTTTCGTTATGCTCCAAAACCTGAAAATTGGCAGCAATTCCCTCATGGTGATTACATTCAAAGTGAAATTGAACGTAAATTAACTCCTTGGTTGAGCCGGATCTTTGGTTATCATTTACTGAAATTAGGGAGTTTAAGCGGCTTAACGGACACCTCAGCGTGTTGTATTAAACATCAAGTGTGTGTGGCGCCCAACAGTGATTATGCAGGTGTTATCGCTGATATTGATGAACTGCCTTTCTTTGAGCATTCGGTTGATGCTTGTTTATTAAGCCATTGCCTTGAGTATTACAGCGATCCCCATCATATCTTGCGCGAAGCGCATCGTACTTTGATCCCTGGTGGTTATATTATCATTAGTGGCTTTAATCCATTGAGTGCTTGTGGGTTAGCCCGTTTATTACCCTTTAGTCGGCAAAAATTACCTTGGAGTGGTCGCTTTTTTACACCTGCGCGAGTAAAAGATTGGCTGCATTTATTAGGATTTGAAGTACTCGAAGATGAACGCTTTATTTTTTCGTCTTTAGCAAGGGGGAAACGCTTATCTCGGTTCGACGCATGGCAACGTTTTTGTAAGCAATATTTAAAACCAACAGGGAGTGTGTATTTAATTGTTGCTCGAAAACGCGTCACCCCCCTGACTCCGATTAAACCAAAATGGCATGCAAGGCCGCAATTTAACCCCGCCGTTAAAGCAGGGCTTCGTAGTTCAATTAAGCATTCTTCTGTGGAAGCGAAAAAATAGCATCATGAGTCAGAGGAATTTTGAGAAAGCTATTGTGTGAATCGTTTAGCGGAATAAGTCCTGCATTAATATTGACCTGAATAGAAGGGTAGAGCAATTTAGGCACGGCTAAACTAGCATCTCGAGTACGCCTGATTTGTACATAGTCATGAGCGGTGGTGCGATTTTTAAGATGAATATTATATTTTTTTTGCTCTGCAACGGTGGTTTTCCAATATAACTCTCGCCCATTGGGCTGGTAATCATGGCACATGTATAAGTTTGTTTCGTCACCTAGTTCGAAAATTTGGCAGATTGAATGATATAACTGGTTTGCGTCTCCTCCTGGAAAATCACAACGCGCGGTACCACTGTCTGGCATGAAAAGTGTGTCACCTACAAAAGCGTTTCCTTGCACAATGTAACAAACACTATCACTGGTGTGACCCGGAGTAGCCATCACTTTAACTTGTAACTGACCCAGTTTAAATGTTTCCCCATCATGAAATAAATGATCGTATTGAGAACCATCCGTTTTGATATTGAGTTCAAGTGTATTGGCGAAATGTTGCTGCACTTGAGTAATGTGCTGACCCATGGCTAATTTTGCACCTAATTGCCGCTTAAAGTATTGTGCCGAAGTCAGATGATCAGCATGAGCATGGGTTTCTAAAATCCATTCTACATCAAGGTGGTGGGAGTCAATAAACGCTAAAATAGCTTCGGCTGAAGTCGTTGAAAGTGTGCCAGAGGCTAAGTCAAAATCAAGAACCGGATCGATAATCATTGCTTTAAGGGTCGCACTATCGTAAACAACATACGTAAACGTAGATGACGGCTGATGAAAAAAATGATGAATTTGAACGCTCATTTACACTCTCTAATTTTAGTTATAAGTTATATCATAAAGTAATTAGTGATGAGTTCAAGCAGATCTTCATTATGCTTGATAGCCGATATCTTCAATGAGTGAGGAACTTTGCGCCGCGGATCTGGCCAGTTGATCGCAGCGCTCATTTTCATCATGACCCGAATGACCTTTCACCCACTGCCATTGCACATGATGATGTTGATTGATGACATCGAGGCGTTGCCATAAATCTTTATTTTTAACTGCTTGTTTAGAAGCGGTGAGCCAATTTCTTTTCTTCCAGCCAGCAAGCCAAGATTCGATACCCTGTTTGACGTATTGGCTGTCGGTCGTTAGGGTGACATCGCAGACTTGTGTAAGCGCTTCTAGGCCAACAATAGCTGCCAGAAGCTCCATTCTATTATTTTTTGTGAGTGAGTAGCCTTGGCTGAGTTCTTTACTGTGGCCATTATAAATCAGCACCACACCGTAACCGCCCGGACCCGGGTTACCTAAACAAGAACCATCAGTATAAATAGCAACGCTTTTTCGCACAGTTGACCTTTAATTTATGTACAATGAAAATAACCATTACAAAATATCAGAATCATGCAGAAGGTGATATGGACCACAGACAAATAGTATTAGATACAGAGACAACCGGTATCGATCCTAAACAAGGTCACCGAATTATTGAAATCGGGTGTGTTGAACTCATTAATCGCCGTTTTACCGGGAATAATTTCCATGTTTATATTAATCCTGAACGCGATATAGAAGACGAAGCTATTGATGTCCATGGTATTACTAATCAGTTTTTACGTAATAAACCGAAATATCACCAAATAGCCAAAGAGTTTTTAGACTACATTCAAGGCGCTGAGTTGGTGATTCATAATGCCGCGTTTGACGTCGGCTTTATGGACATGGAGTTTCATCGCCTCAGATCGGGTTATCCAAAGACTGCTGATGTATGCACCATTCTCGATACATTAAAAATGGCCAGAGACTTGCACCCTGGGCAAAAGAATAATCTTGATGCTTTGTGCCGTCGATATAATATCGATAATGGCAAACGTACGATGCACGGCGCATTACTGGATTCTGAGATTTTATCTGATGTTTATCTTGCGATGACAGGGGGTCAGGTCAGTTTAAATCTTAACAACCAGCAAAACGGTGAGAATAATGCCCAAAGACAAGGGGAGATCATTCGTCTAAATTCAGATCGCGCACCACTTAAGATTGTGGTGGCAACTGATGATGAGCAACAAGCTCATCATGAACGTCTAGAATTAGTGCAAAGCAAAGGCGGGCAATGTCTTTGGTTAGCTGATTAAATGTGAGGCTCAGCATGAATAAACTAATTACGGTACTGTCTTTTTTGATGATCAGTCACGTTGCTTGGGCGAATGACACGAGCGATCCTCTGACCATTATTCAGCGTGAGGCCGGTGAAAACGAAATTAAGCTGTTAAATAATCGTTTTCGTATTGATCATGAAGTTGATGAAATTACTTTACTCTTTTTTCGTAAACGAGGTTCCGCACCTGTTATTTTGATTCGCCCAGATGGCTCGAAAATGTACGCGACACAGGCAAAAGAACTAGGCGGGGAGTACGAATGGTATGACGACTTAACCTACGACATTATCAAAATTAAGCAACCGATGCCGGGTCCTTGGCAGGCCGTGGGCGATATATTATCTGAAAGCCGCATTCTTATTTTGACTGACATAGAGCTTGAGGTCGACCCACTTCCACCTTTAATGTTCAAAGGCGAAACCATTAAGTTAACCGGTCGCTTAACCAATGGGGGAGAGCCAATAACAGCAGGACAGTTTCGTGATGTTGTCACCCTAGATGTTGACTTTGTTAGCACCAATGACAGTGATTATGATAACTATGGTGCATCTACCGCTCGGGTGGCTGAATTTAGAGATGATGGTAAAGGGTTTGATGAGCGCCCTGGGGACGCTGTATTTACAGGTGAATTTAAACTCGATATTGCAGCAGGGATGTGGCAACCGGAATTTTACCTCATCACTCCGTTAGTTGAGCGTAAACTGGTCCATGATCTGGTTCATTTGGTCAGAGCGCCGATCCACTTTGAAACAGCGTTAGCAAAAGAAAAACTCGATCAGCATATTGTTACCATCACACTCGATGAAACGAACGTAGACTCTGCTACTGTATTACTACAAGGTCGCATTTATTATCCCAATAATGAAGAACAAGCTTTTTCGATAGAGGCTAACCCCTCCAATACACGCGAACTAAAGCTGAACAATTATGATTGGGGCCGTTATCGAATAGAGCTCTCGATGTTTGGTAACAATATTAATGGACGTGAATTTATGGCAAAGCTCGACAATTTTGAATTTGTTATTGAAGAGCCGATCGAAATTGTGCCCCCTATTGATGAGAGTCAGTTGCTTAGTCATCAAAATGATCCTGTTGAAGTCGTCGAAGAACCTCCTGCGGATCCAACCGTATTTATTATTGCTGTTATCGTAGGCAATTTAATGATTCTGTTGATCGGTTGGTTGGTGATTAGACTCTTTGTACAGAAAAAAGGGTTGCCTAAATTTGCATTTAGTTTTAAAAAGAAGCAAACCTCCCCAACAGAAAATTCTGAGAAAAATCCAGAAGATCCAGCAAGTGCTCGAAAAGCAAACGATGGTGGTGAAATTTTAAACCTTTCGATGCCTGATGACTAAAAAACCATGAAAAACTGAAAAAAACTATTGACTCATAGGGGTCTCATTCGTATTATTCACGCCGCTGCCAAGGCATGGCCTAGCAGCATTTGGAAACAGCGGAGTGGTAGTTCAGTTGGTTAGAATACCGGCCTGTCACGCCGGGGGTCGCGGGTTCGAGTCCCGTCCACTCCGCCAAATTCCAAAACCGTAAGTTG